>JAOTVO010000068.1 GCA_029863355.1 Candidatus Krumholzibacteriia bacterium | reverse complement strand
TCCTCGACGAGGCCACGTCGAGCCTCGACACCGAGAGCGAGGCCTTCATCCAGGAGAGTCTCGCCGGTCTCATGCGGGGGCGAACGGTCTTCGTCATCGCCCATCGTCTGAGCACGATCCGCCGCGCCCATCAGATCCTCGTCGTCGAAGCCGGCAGGGTGGTCGAGCGCGGGCGCCACGAAGCGCTGATCGCCGCCGCCGGGCGCTACCACGACCTCTACACGTACCAGGCCCGTATCTAAGGAGGAGGGACGACATGAACCTGGCCTACGTCACCACGCGGTTCGCGGCCAACGCCGTCGCCATCGATCGTTTCGTCAAGCACATCGACATCACGCAGGCGTGCTGGAGGCCGTCGCCGGAGAAGTGGTCCATGCTCGACGTGATCTGCCATCTCTACGACGAGGAGCGGTTCGATTTCCGTACGCGGCTGGATTACACGCTGCACCGTGGCGGCGAGGCCTGGCCGCCGAACGATCCGGAAGGGTGGGTCGCGGAGCACGGCTACGCGGAGCAGGACATTGTCGAGATGCGCTCGCTCTTCCACCGGGAGCGCGAGAAGTCGATCGCCTGGCTGGGCGGACTGGAGAAGCCGGACTGGTCGGCTGCCTACGAGCACCCCCAGTTCGGACGCCTGACGGCCGGGGACCTGCTCGCGAGCTGGCTGGCGCACGACTACCTGCACATCCGGCAGCTCGCCGCTCTGCAGTACGGCTACCTCGCGCAGCTCGCCGCTCCGTACGCGCTCGCCTACGCCGGGACCTGGTGAAGGATGGGCGATAACGGCTTCGACGAGAACGGGGCGGTCGAGCTTCCCATCGACGGGACGCTCGACCTCCACGCCTTCCACCCGCGCGAGGTCAAGGACCTCGTCCCCGAGTACCTCGCCGAATGCCGCGCGCGCGGCATTCTCCAAGTACGCATCGTGCACGGCAAGGGAACGGGCGCCTTGCGCGAGACCGTGCACGCGATCCTGCGCCGGCTGCCGCACGTGATCCGCTTCACGCTGGGCGGAATCGGTGGTGGCGAATGGGGCGCCACGATCGTGGAGCTCGCGCCTCTGGATAGCCCGGTGCGCGAGCCGGAACCCCCCGCGTGACGAACCCGCCTATTCGGCGTCTTCCGCCACCGCCAGGCGCACCAGCTTCTTGCGGTCGACGATCGCCTTCTCGCCCAGCCAGATCCGCCAGAGCACGCGCGCGAAGGCCTCGTTCTCGATCGCCGGTTTTTCCTCGCCCGCGACCACCGTCGTCACCGTGCCGCCCGGCATCCAGCGCAGCACGTACTGCTCGTCCTCGGCGACGTCGCCGTCGAAGTACCCCGCGAACTGCTCGACCGCGTCGCGAATGAGCTCGCCTTCCTCGACCGACGCGTTCTTCTCGAATCCTTCGCGGAACGCCCCCTGGATCTTGTCCGCCCCCACGCCGCGGGCGAAGTGGAGCGTGAGCTGCCGCGGCGTCCCGCCGGCGAGCGCGGCGACGAGTGCTTCGTCTTCGCTGGCGAAGGGCCCGCCGGCCATGTGGTGGGCGACCGCGTACACCTTGACGATGAACTTCTTGCGCACGGCCGTGCCCGTCAGGGGCAGCGAGAAGGTCTCCTCGCCGTCCGCGAGGGTCACGGTCGCCGGGAAGCGCTTCTTGGTCGACGGCTCCTCGACGGTCTCCTGCGCCACGGCGAGGCCCGCGGCCAGCGCGCCGGCTAGCACGAGGACCGCCAACGCCAGGCGCACCCTTGCAAAATCGCTTGGTCTCATATCGTTCCTCCAGGCCGAGAGGCCCGCCCGATCATAGCAGTGAGCGGGCTGCGGGCAAGGCGGATCTGCCGACTTCGTACTCCGTTTCGTCTTGGGGGCTCGCCCGGGCGCTGGTATACTCCTGCCCGCTACCGAACACCGCTCGCTCCCAACGCAAAGGGGGATTGGACATGGAAGTACGTGCGCGTGCCTTGCGCGTCTTCGTGCTCGCCGTCGCGATCGTCTTGCTGCCCCGGGCGGGACTCGCGGCCGGGTTCTCCATCTTCGAGGGCGGCGCCAAGGCCCTCGGCATGGGGGGCGCCTTCGCGGCGCAGGCAAACGACCCATCCGCCATCTTCTTCAACTCCGCCGGCCTGGCCGACCTCGAGGGGACGCAGGTCTATGCGGGCGTAGCGACCATCTTCACGGGCACCGAGTTCGCCGGCGTCGATCCCGACCCCGGCTTCGGCGTCAAGGAGGAGACGGGCACCCTCTTCTTCCCGCCCATCAACGCGTACGTCACCCACCAGCTCCGCGAGGGGCTGGGCGTGGGACTCGGCGTGTACAACGCGTTCGGCCTGGGACAGGACTGGAAGGACCCCGACCAGTTCACGGGCCGGCACATCGCCAACAAGGTCAACCTCGAGACCTTCTACTTCGTGCCCACTATTGCGTGGCGGCCGCACGCGCGCGTCGCGGTCGGCGTCGGGGCGCAGATGATCTACTCGACCGTCGAGCTGCACCGCTACATCCAGCAGTGGGATCCCAACGGATCGGGCTATCTCGACGTGGGCACGCTCAACCTGGAGGGAAGCGACGGGCTGAACTTCGGCTTCAACGCGGGGCTGCTCGTGCAGGCCCACGAAGACGTCTCCCTGGGCGCCTCCTTCCGCAGCCAGGCGACGGCCGAGATCGAAGGGCACGCCGACTTCACGCAGCGCTCCACCGGCGACGCGGCCTTCGACCAGGTGGTGGCCGCGGAGTTCCCGGACGACCAGACGGGGTCGACGTGGATCGATCTGCCGTGGGTGCTCTCGCTGGCCGGCGCGTACACAGGCGTGGAGCGCTGGGTCTTCGAGGCGGACGTCATCCTCTTCGGCTGGAGCCAGTTCGAGAAGCTCCCGTTCCGTTTCGAGGACAAGTCGCTCAACACCGACCGCGTCCAGGACTACGAGAACACGCTCAACGTGCGCGTCGGGCTCGAGTACGCCCTGGCCGAGCGCTGGGACCTGCGCGTGGGCTATTACTGGGACGAGACCCCGCAGCCGCGCAAGGCGATGAGCCCCATCCTGGCCGATCCCGACCGCCACGGCTTCGCGGCCGGCGCCGGCCTGCACACCGGTGCCTGGACGGCGGACCTGTTCGGCCTGGTGCTCCTCGCCGAGGAGCGCAGCACGCAGGGCGAGAGCCTCGACGCGTACAACGGGACCTATGCATCGTACGGAACGCTCCTGGGCCTCAACGTCGGGTACCGCTTCTAGCGGGAGGTGAGAAAGATGCGCACATGGATCACAACGATCGTATTCGCCGCGCTCTTCGCCGTATCGGGATGCACGTCGGTGGACCCGATCTCGCCGTGTAGCTGCGGAACGGGCAGCGCGAATTTCAACAAGTTCTACGTGATCGGCGACAGCTACACCGCCGGCATCCAGAACGGCGGCCTCGTCGCGGGCTTCCAGCAGGCGAGCTACGCCGCCCTCCTGGCGCAGGCCGTACGCGCGCCCAGTTTCGCGATGCCGCTCATCTTCGAGCCGGGCATCCCGCCCCTCATGTTCGTGGCCAGCTACGTGCCGCTCGCGCTCGACACGCTGGCGGGCGTGGGGGCGCCCACCAACTCGACGCACCCGGCCGCCTACAACAACCTCGGCATCCCCTCGGCGCGGGTGAACGACCTGCTCTCCAAGAGTCCGGCCCCCGATCCCAATCCGTTCTACCAGATCGTGCTGCGCAACCCCGCCTTCGGTACCAGCGCCGTCGGGCAGGCGGCGGGCGCACAGCCGACGTTCCTGGCGGCATGGATGGGCATGAGTGACGTCTACCTGTCCGCGCAGGCGGGCACCGACCTCGCGATGACGCCGGTGGCGTCGTTCGAGTCGGACTACCGCACCGCAATCGATGCGCTGCGCGCCGCGGCGGGCGCGATGGTGGCGGCCAACATCCCCGACATCGTGACGATACCGTTCTTCACGACGATTCCCAGGATCCTCGTCGACCCGGTGACGCGCCAGCCGATCCTCATCGGGGGCAACCCGGTGCCGCTCCTGGGTGAGTTCCAGGGAGGATCGGGGCCATTGCCGTCGGGGACACTCCTCACGCTGCCCGCGGCCACGCTCCTTGCCCAGGGCATCGGCGTGCCCGTGGTGGCCGGCGGCACCGGGAACCCGCTGCCCGACGCGGTGGTGATCGACCCCACCGAGCTGGGGAACATCCGTGCGCGGATCGGCGCTTTCAACACGGTGATCGACAGCATCTGCACGAACCGCGGCATCCCGGTGGTCGACGCGTTCGCGAAGTTCAACGCGCTGGCGGCCAGCGGGGTCGAGATCCGCGGCGAGACCTACACCACGGACTACATCAGCGGCGGGCTGTTCAGCGTCGACGGGTTGCACCCCTCCGCCCTCGGGCACTGGACGGTGGCGCGGGAGTTCATCCGGGTGATCAACGCCTCTTATGCGGCGAGCATCCCGGATCCGCCCCTGCCCATCGGTCCCCTGCGGTAGGGCCTCCGGCGGGCGGCCGTTTCCCCCGCGGAAGCGGCCGCCCGGCCCGCGCCAACCCATGGCCGGTCAGCCCACCGGCCGTCCAAGAACTGCCTTCCGTTTGAAACCTCGGCGCGGCGCCGCGCGTCCTATGGGTATAGCCGAAAGGAGACCCCCCATGCGTACGTATGGCCGCACGGCCGCTATCCTGCTCGCCGGTATCGCCTTAGCGGCGGTGGCCGCGGCGGCGAACCCCGCCGAGTGGCGTGTCCGAGACGACGACCGCTGGTGCCGCGAGGGCGGGCACGAGGCCGACTTCTGCGAAGTGCGAGAGATCACGATCCCGGCCGGGCGCGAGGTCATTCGCGTCGACGGGCTGTCCAACGGAGGTGTGCGCGTGGAGGGCTGGGACCGCGACGAGATCCGCGTGCGCGCCAAGGTACAGGTGTGGACGCGCGACGACGACGAGGCCGAGAAGATCGGCCGGGAGATCGAGATCCAGACCGACAACGTGATCCACGCCGCCGGTCCGGACTACAGTGGCCGGCACCGCGGGTGGTCGGTGAGCTATGAGCTCATGGTCCCGCGCAAGTCCAACCTCGATTTGGAAGCGACCAATGGCGGCATCCGGGTGGCGGACGTCACGGGAGAGATCCGCGTCGAGGCCACCAACGGCGGACTGCACCTCTCGCGCCTCGGAGGCGACGTGCGCGGGCGCACCACCAACGGCGGGCTCGCCGTCGAGCTGCACGGGAAGCGCTGGGACGGCGCTGGACTCGACGTGCAGACCACCAACGGCGGCGTCACGCTGGAGGTGCCGGAGTCTTACTCCGCAGAGCTGGAGACCAGCACGGTCAATGGCGGGATCGAAGTGGAGTTCCCCGTGACGGTGCAGGGAAGCCTGAGCAAGAACTTACGCGCCCGCCTGGGCGACGGCGGCGCGACCTTGCGCGTGCGCACGACCAACGGCGGCGTGCACATCGTGCGCGGATGAGCGGCGAAGGAGGACTCATGAGAACCCGTTCCCGATTGGGCGCTTCGGCGTGCCTGGCGGTGCTCGCGCTGGGCACCGTGGCGCTGGCGGATTCGTGGAAGCGCGTCGGCGACCCCGGCGAGCAGATGTTCGCCGAGACTTTCAGACTCCCCAAAGGCGGCGAGATCGCGGTGAAACTGGGCGACGCGGATCTCGAGCTGGTGCGCGCGGCGGGGCGCGAGTCGGCCGTGGAAGTCTACGTTCGCGCGCGCAAACCCGAGAAGGCGCGCGAGTACTTCGAGAAGATGCGCTTCAGCGCGAAGCTGGAGAAGGACGCGCTGCGAATCGAGGCGCCCGGGCCGAGCTGGCGCGACGGGGGATTCTGGAACGACCACGGCGGCATGCGGGTGATCGTGGTCGTCTCGGTGCCGGACGGCGGCGTGCTGCGCGCGCGCACGGGCGACGGCGACATTCGCGCGGAGGCCATCGCGGGCGACATTTCCCTGTCCACGCAGGACGGCGACATCGATGTCGCCGGGCTCAGCGGACCCTCGGTGGCGCTGCACACGAGCGACGGCGACGTCACCGGCGAGGACATCCGGGCCGACCGCGCGGAGATCGGCACCTCCGACGGCGACCTCGGCATACGCGACGTCGAAGTCGAGACGCTCTCCATGCGCACGAGCGACGGTGACATCACCGCGGAGCGCGTCGTGGCCCGGGAGATCGAGGTGAAGTCGTCCGACGGCGACGTTCGCCTGAGTGCGGTGGAGGGCGCCGTCAAGGCGCGCACATCGGACGGGGACATTCGCCTGGTGCTGGCCAAGGCCGCGGCGGTGGACGTGCGCGCCTCCGACGGCGACGTGACCATCGTCATCCCGTCCGACGCCGGCGTGACGCTGGATCTGAAGGCCGAGCGCGTGTCCGTCTCGAACGCGTCGGTCAAGGGCGACTTGAGCGAGCACCACTTCGCCGGCACGATCGGAAAGGGCGGCCCCACCATCGCGGTGCGCTCGATGGGGGGCAGCGTCTCGCTGGACGTTCGCTAGGGTTGCCAGCATACTCCGCGCAGCCAGCAAGCGCTCCCCCCCCGGGGGGAGCGCTTGTCTTTCCAGGCACGGACAACCTTCGGAAACGGCGATTGACGTAACCTATTCTCTTGCTATAATGTAGAGTCAACAATGCGCCGTGGATGAGAGCCACCGCATCCCTCGGGGGTGAAGCGTCCATTTCGCCCCGCAGCATCATCCTCGGCGCTCTCCACAGTCGAGGTGCCTCGACGATGGACATCGCAGCCGGCCGAACGATCTCCCATTACCGGGTTCTGGAAAAGCTCGGGGGTGGCGGAATGGGGATCGTTTACAAGGCCGAGGACGTCCGTCTCAAGCGATTCGTCGCCCTCAAGTTTCTCCCTCCCGAACTGACACGGGACGAGCAGGCCAAACGCCGTTTTGTGCGCGAGGCTCAAGCGGCTTCCGCCCTCGATCACCCGAACATATGCGCCATCCACGAGATCGACGAGACCCCGGACGGTCAGCTCTTCATCTGTATGGCCTGCTACGACGGAGAGACCCTGGACAGGACGGTGGGGCGCGGGCCGTTGCCGGTGAGTGAGGCCATGCACATCGTGGGGCAGGTCGCCGAAGGGCTAGCCAGGGCGCACGACCACGGCATCGTCCATCGCGATATCAAACCGGCGAACATCATGGTGACCCGAGAGGGCGACGTGAAGATCATGGATTTTGGCCTGGCCAAGCTCCGGGGCTCGACGAAGATCACGCGAACGGAGATGACCGTGGGAACGTTCGTCTACATGTCGCCGGAGCAGGCCACGGGGAACGAGGTGGATGCAAGGTCTGACATATTCTCGCTGGGCGCGGTTTTGTACGAGCTCCTGACCAACCGGGCTGCGTTCGAATCGGATCACGAGGCGGCGGTGATGTACCAGATTCTACACACCGACCCCAAGCCGGTGACAGACATCCGCCCTGACGTTCCTGCGCAGTTGCACCGGATCATCGACAAGGCTCTGCAAAAAGACGTCGCGAACCGGTACCAGACCGCCTCGGAGCTGCGAGAAGACCTGTTCAGTGTGGCCGAGGGTGCAAAGCCGGTATGGGCCAAGCACCGCCGCCATTATCTGAGGCTGGCCGCCGTATCGACGATCGTCGCCGCCGCTGCGGCGGTCGTCGCACTCAACCCCGAGTCGAGACAGGCGGTGGAGCGGCTCTTCAACCGCGCCCCCGACGGTTTGCATCTGGCCGTCCTGCCCTTCGAAAACGTGGGGCAAGACCCCATGAATCAGGCTTTCTGCGATGGACTGATGGAGACGCTTTCCACACAGCTGACCCAGCTCGAGCAGTTTCATGGATCGCTATAGGTCGTTCCCGCCAGCGAGGTGCGCCAAAGGGGGGTCAACAGCCCGAGCGAGGCCAGAAGGGTCCTCGGCGTCAATCTCGTGGTAACAGGGGCCGTGCAACGTCTCAGCGACCGCTTCCGCGTGACCCTGAATCTGATCGACCCCGTCCACGGGGAGACGCCCCGCCAGCTGGACGCGGCGATGATCGACGATCTCATGGCCAGGGTCGCCATTCTCCAGGACGAGACGGTGACCAAAGTGGCGGGAATGCTGAACGTCAATCTGCTCCCGCAGCACGAGCGCGTGCTCACGGCGGGAGGCACCGCCGTGTCCGCGGCCTACGATTTCTACCTGCAGGGGCTGGGATACGTCCGCCGATACGAGAGCAAGGACAATCTCGACCGTGCGATCGCGTCGTTCGAAAGCGCCATCGCCCTGGATTCCCTCTACGCGCTGGCCCACGCGGGTCTGGGAGAGGCCTACTGGCGAAAGTACAAAATCACGATGGATCCCCGGTGGATCGAACACGCGTTAGCGAACGGACAGCGCGCCGTGGAGTTGAACAACCTGCTGGCGCCGGCGCACATCACGTTGGGGATGATACGGAGCGGGACGGGGCAGCCGGAGAGTGCGATCTCCGAATTCGAGCGGGCCCTCGCGCTGGAGCCGACGAGCGCTGCGGCTTACCGCGGGCTGGCTGCTACCTACGCCGATATGGGAAGGCCAGACGAAGCCGAGTCGACCTATCGGAGGGCCATCGACATGAAGCGCGACTACTGGGGGGGATACAACGAGCTCGGACTCTTCTACTACGGGCGGGGCGACTATGAAAGGGCGGTCCCCCAGTTTCAGAAGGTGATCGAGCTGACCCCGGACAATAGCTTCGGTTACAACAACCTAGGCGTGGCTCACTGGGGTCTCGAGCAGTTGCAGAAGGCGGGCGAGATGTTCGAGCGCTCGCTCGCTGCCGAGCCAAACTTCAGAGCGTACTCGAATCTGGGTGTTTTGTACTACATGGAGGGAAGCTACGCGCAAGCGGCAGTAATGTGCGAGGAGGCGCTCAAGCTCAACGACATCAGCTACATGACCTGGGCCAACCTCGCCAACGCATATTTCTGGGTGCCGGGGAAACGAGAGGAGGCGATGGAGACCTTCCGGCAAGCGGCAGTGATGGCGGAGCAACAGAGGAAGGTCACTCCCCACGACCCCCATGTGTTGAGCAGTCTGGCTGCTTACTACGCGGTGCTCGGTGAAAACGAATGGGCGTTGTCGCTCATCGACCAGGCGCTGGAGATCGCGCCGGAAAACCCGCGGGTCATGTACTTCGCCGGTCACACCTACGAGCAGGTCGGGGAGCGCGACAAGGCCCTCGAGTGGATCGGGAAGGCTCTCGAGAGCGGCTATTCCCGATCCGACGTGGAGCGCGACCCGTGGTTGCGCGAGCTACGGGAGGATAATGGGTTCGAGCAGTTGCTAGGCCGACGAACATAAGGAGGTTCAGCATGGCCGAAGCGCAAGGAGTGCCGAAAACGTGGAGGATCGGCATCCGGAAGGTCGAGGGGAGATGGATGATAGAGAAACCGAAGGGAAAGCTCAACCGGGGGATCGACTCGGTGGAGTGGACGCTGCATGGAAAGAAGGGAGATGCGGTTACGGCGCACTTCCAGTTTCCGGCCGTGGACCTCTTAGAGAACGATCCCGACCAGCATGACCTTACCCGCGATATGACCGCCCGAATCGCCGGACCCGGGGAGACGTTGAAGCTGAAGGTCCAGGAGGGCGCCTGCCGCCGGAGGAACCCCCGGTACTATGCCGTCTGGATTCGGGACGAGACGCTCGCGAACGGGGGAGAGTATGCAGTGGGAGAGGACGGCAACCCCCCGCCGGAACTGCAAGTAGGTCCATGACGGCAGGTCGCGGGCCTCGAACGTGACGCCGGCGGCAGCATCTCGTTGAATGCGCGCGGGGACTTCGGGCATACTCCGGCCCATGAACAGTCGTCCTGCCCGGGGCATCCTCTCACCCGAGCTGCGCGCGATTCGAGAGCGGATGCGCGCCGCCGCGCCCGAGGCGCGAGCCATCGCCGGAGGGCTCTCCGACGAGCAGTGCAGCGAGCGCCCGGCGCCCGGGCGCTGGTCGATCGCCGAGTGCATCGACCATCTCAACGTGGTGGGCGAAAAGCTGATCCGCGCCATCGACCCCGCTATCGAGCGCGCGCACCGCGAGGGGCGCTACGCGAGCGGGCCGTTTCGCTACGGGCGACTCGGCGCCTGGTTCGTGCGCAGCGCTTCGGGCGAGCCGCGCGCGCGGCGCCGGCGCTACCGCACCTTCTCGGTCTACGCGCCCCGCCGCGTGCTGGCCATCGAGCGCGTTCTGGCCGATTTCAAGACGCTCCAGGACAACCTGGTCGAGCGCGTGGAAGCGGCGGGCGGCCTGAACCTCGCGCGCATCAAGGTCACCTCGCCGGCCGCGCGCTGGGTGCGCCTGAGCCTGGGGCTGTGGCTGGAGATGTTGGCTGGGCACCAGGAGCGGCACCTGGCCCAGGCCCGCGACGTGCGCGAGCAGCTCTTCGGGGCCGCTGAGTGACGGTCAACGCGCTTGCCCGCCGCGCCGCCAGTCCCTATCTTACAGTGCGGTGCGACACGAGCCTCACGGGGCTCCTTCCCCATCGTCCGCCGAGCACCATACGGATTGCCACATGACGACCCCGGACCGACTCGCCACGCTCGCGCTTGCCACCCTCCTCTTGTGCTGCGCCGCCGCGCCGAGCGCCACCGCGCGAGGCGTGCCCGGCAGGCCAGCCACAGAGGCAGACCCGCCCCTGGTTTCTCCCGAGACGGGGGCATTCAACTGCGGCACCACCAAGGGCGGCCAGCTGGCCGCCCTCTACCACTACAGCAAGACCGTGGCGCGGCAGCGCGCCATCGCGAGCGGCCGGGCGGTCGCGTTGCCGGCGGTTTCCTATACCTATGACGACGTGTGGGTGGTGGAGGACGACGGGTCGCTGCTCTTCTCGGGCACCAACACCTTCGACACGCAGACGACGACATTTCGTTTCACGCCCAACGTCGCCGGCGGCTACGACGTGACCACTGTCCCCCACGTGCTGGACGTTTCCTTCTTGACGCACGAGAACCTCGCTCTGGGCGACGACGACTTTCGCGTGCGCGCGCTGGCGTTCACGTTCCCCTTCTACGGCACCGCCTGGGGGGAGATCTACGTCGGCTCCAACGGCGTGGTCGCGCTGGGCGCCACCCCCAACCCTTCGGGCTTCTTC
>JAOTVO010000377.1 GCA_029863355.1 Candidatus Krumholzibacteriia bacterium | reverse complement strand
CTCGGCCGACATCGGGGCCGAGCGCTTCCTGCGGGAGATCAAGCTGGCGGCGGGCCTCACCCATCCGCACATCCTCCCCGTCTACGATTCCGGCGAGGCCGAGGGACTTCTGTTCTACGTGATGCCCAACATGCAGGGGCGCTCGCTACGCGAACGGTTGGACCGCGAGCGACAGCTCCCGCTGGAGGACGCGCTCCGGATCACCCGCGAGGTGGCCGCCGCCTTGGACTACGCCCATCGCCACCAGGTCGTGCACCGGGACATCAAGCCTGAGAACATCCTGCTGCACGAGGGTGCCGCGATGGTGGCCGATTTCGGCATCGGCAAGGCCCTGAGCGACGGCCCCTCCGTCACGCAGACGGGCATGACCCTCGGCACGCCGTCGTACATGAGCCCGGAGCAGTCGTCCGGCGAGACCAACATCGACGGCCGCAGCGACCTGTACAGTCTCGGCTGCGTGCTCTACGAGATGCTGAGCGGAGAGCCGCCCTTCACCGGGCCCACCGCCCAGGCGATCATCGCCAAGCGCTTCGTCGCCCCCATCCCCAAGGTCCGGACCACCCGCGACGTGCCCGAGGCGGTGGAGGACGCGGTGTCCCGCGCCCTCGCTCGCACCCCGGTGGACCGGTTTCCCACCGCGGCCGAGTTCGCCGAAGCGCTCCGCCAGATCTCCCGGGACGCCGCCGGGGTGCAACGCACCCCGCCCGACGCCCAGCGCAGCGCCCCGGCCGCCAAGGCCATCGCCGTGATTCCGCTGGCGAACATGAGCGCGGATCCCGAGAACGAGTACTTCAGCGATGGGATGACGGAGGAGATCATCAACGCGCTGGCCAAGGTGCCCGGCATGCAGGTCGCCTCCCGCACCTCCTGCTTCGCCTTCAAGGGCAAGGAAGTGGACGTGCGCCACGTCGGGGAAAAGCTCGGCGTGTCCTCGGTGCTCGAGGGGAGCGTTCGCAAGGTCGGCAACCGCATCCGGATCACGGCCCAGCTGGTCAACGTGGAGAACGGCTACCAGCTCTGGTCCGAAACCTACGATCGCCAGCTCGAAGACGTGTTCGCGGTCCAGGACGAGATCTCCCGGGCGATCGTGGACGCGCTCAAGCTGCGCCTCGGCAGCGCGACCGGCCAGTTGGTAGCCCCGACCAAGAACCTCGAGGCCTACACCCTGTACCTGAAGGGTCGCTTCTTCTTCAACAAGTTCACCGAGCAGGGACTGCGGAAAGGGCTCGACTTCTTCCAGCACGCGCTGCTCCAGGACCCGGGCTATGCCCGGGCGTACGCGGGCATCGCGGACTGCTGGTGCAACCTGGCCGACGATTGGGTCGTCCCCGACGACGCGTACCCGCGGGCCAAGGCGGCCGCGGCGCGGGCGCTGCAGCTGGACCCCGAGCTGGCCGAAGCGATCACGTCGATCGGCAAGGTGCTGTGCTGGAACGAGTGGGACTTCGCCGGCGCCGAGCAGCAGCTACGCCGCGCGGTCACCATCAATCCGAACTACGCCGAGGCGCACTTCGTGTTCGGGTCCGACCTGCCGGCGGTGGGGCGCCTGGATGAAGCGATCGAGGAGATGCGCAAGGCCCTGACGCTCGACCCCCTGTCGGCGCACTTCAGCCGCTGGCTCGGTCGGTTCCTGCTCTATGCCGGGGACTACGCGGCTGCCATCGCGCAAAGCCGCAAGACGCTCGACGTGGACGAGGATTACTTCCAGGCATACCTCGATACCGGCTCGGCGCACCTCGCCCAGGGACAACCCGACGCGGCGCTCGAGTGGTTCCGGAAGGGGCAAGCCCTGGAGTCGAGCGTCCGCTCGTACGACGCGTTGATCGTGCGCGCGCTCGCCGTGCTGGATCGGCGCGACGAGGGGGAGGAGATCCTGGCGCGGCTGGAGGAGGAGTCGAAGGCGCACTACGTCCGGGCCGAGATCCTGGCGATGGGCTACGCCGCGCTGGGCGACTCCGATCGCGCCATCGCCTGCCTCGAGCGGGCGTTCCAGGCCCGCTCGGCCGGTCTCATCTACCTCCACGTCGATCCCGGGTACGAAGCGCTGCGGAACGATCCCCGCTTCAGCCAGTTGGTGCGGCGCATCGGACTCAGTTAGGACGACCGTGAGGCGGCGGAGACCTACGAGCCGCGAGTAGTGCGCTCACGTGCTCCCGTGCTCCCGTCCTCCCGTCATCCCGTGTTCCTCATCCCCGCCGCGATCCCGTTGACCGTCACCAGAAACGCGTCCAGGAGCGCCGGGTCGTCGCCCGCGTCGCGCAGGCGCGCGAGCACCTCCACCTGCACCAGGTTGATGGGATCGACGTAGGGGTTGCGCACGTTGATGGAGCGACGGAGCACCGGATTGTGCTCGAGCAACTCGCCATGCCCCGTCACGCGGAGCGTGGCCGCCACCGTTCCGCGGAGGCGCTCCCGGAGCTCGGTGCCGAGGGAGCGCAGGGACGCCGGAACCAGCCGGTCGTCGTAGAACGCCGCGATGTCCGGCGACGCC
>JAOTVO010000376.1 GCA_029863355.1 Candidatus Krumholzibacteriia bacterium | reverse complement strand
GCACCCGCTTGCTGGGCGAGGTCGAGGATATTGACCGCCTGCCCGAGCAGCACCTTCTTGTCGCCGCGCAGAATGACGAGCTTGTCCCTCGATGCGTCCAGGGCCGCCGACAGTACCTCGTACAGGTTCGTCGAGTCCGCCGCCACATCGTCGACGAGGATGCCGCCGTCCTCGGTCACCGTCACGGTCACCCCTGAAGGCGTCGTATCGCTGACCTCGGCACCGGGCAGGTCGATGTTCTTGCTCTGGTTGGCCACCACCGAGGTGGTCACCATGAAGATCACGAGCAGCACCAGGAAGACGTCGGTGAGCGGCGTAATGTTGATCTCGGCGACGACGCCGTCGTCGAGGCCCTCTTCGTCGTCAGGCCGGAACGAGGCCACCGGCACCTTCCTCTTCGCCCTCATCCGACGACGTCTCCAAGAAGAGGAGAGCCTGGACGAAGCGTTCGCACGAACGCGAATAGGCGGCCGCAATCGCGCCGACGCGCGTCTGCAAGAAGTTGAAGAATACGAGGGCGATGATCGCGACAGCGAGACCCGCGGCCGTCGCGATGAGGGCCTCGGAGATTCCCGCGGCCACCACCTCAAAGCCACCCGCACCGTGCTCTGCCATGTCGCCGAAGGCCCGGATGATGCCTACCACGGTCCCGAACAGACCCACGTAGGGGGCCAGCGAGCCCACCGTGCCGATCACCCAGAGACCGCGCTTCAGGCTGTACGCCACTTCTTGGCGCGAGGTCGACAGCACGCGCTCGAGATCCTCAAGGGGAGCATTCTGCCAGCTCATGGCTTCCACGAATACCTTCGCGATCGGCTGATCCGAAGCGTCACAGAGCTCCTTGGCCTGCTCGATGTCACGCTGGATCAGGGCCTGGATCGTCTCGCGCGTCAGCGCACGCGCGCCCTCCACGAGGCCCCGGAAGCGCCAGATGCGCTCGAAGAAAATGCTGAGTGCCACGATGGAACCCACCGCCAATGGGTAGTTGCTGATCCATCCATCGTGAAACAACGCGAGGAACTGCGACGTATCCAACGGCCTCTCTCCCCTTTTCCTTGCGGATGCAGAACCTTGTCCATGCCGTTGCCGAGAAGATGCACGAATTGAACAACGGGCGGACAAGGTCGCAGTGAACCCATCGACGCGCCGCGCCGTCTACCTAAGCCCGACTCGTTCACGAGCGGCAAAGCCGCGCTGCGGGTCCGTCGCAGCGTCGCCTCGTGCGTATCGGTCGGAAGATTCCGCCCAGACACCAGCCATTTCCGGGTGATGCTCCACGGGGAGTCGACCGATGAGAATTTCCGTCACCTGCGTGCGCGATTGCGCCCCATACCAAGTTGCAGCCGATCATGAGCGAGCCGTCGATGATATTCTCCGGGCGCCGACACCAACCCCAGAATCGACACCAGCGCCGCGCGCGCCGCTGCTGCGCGCTGCCTTGCAGCCCGCCGCGGCGGGCGCTGCCCCGATCGAGTTGCCGGCCTTCGCGCTCGACCCGGACGGCGAGGCCGATCGCCGGGCGTGGATCACCATCCTGCTCTCGCTCTTCCTGCATCTGGGGACGGTCGCGATCCTCTTGTACATCGCCGCCATCACCCGGGTGATCCCGGAGGAGATCTTGCCGGTCCAGCTGCTGCGTGAAGAGCCGACGCCGCCCGAGGCGGCCCCGGCGCCCAAAGCCCTGGCCGAGCGACGCGCGACCACCTTCCGTCCGGCCATGCAAGCCATCGCGCCACGCGTTGTGAACCCTCAAGTCGTGGCGCGGGCAGCCACGCCAGTGCAGGCGCAAGCGCTGCAGATGGAGTCCGTGGCCTCGGTGGAAGGCCCGACCCAAGTCCGGCGTCATACCGCGGTCGTCGAGCGCGTCTCCGCTGTCGCGACCCAGACGCGGATTCGTGCAGCGACCGTCGATGTGTCCAATGTGAGCGGACCCGTGGTTCGCGGACCGATTCAGGTCAACGCCCCGGTGGGCCCCTCCGTGGGTCCGCGCAAGGTCACCGCCGCAACCACCGGCAAAACCACAGGGCTTTCCCCGGTACGCATCGGGGGCCACGCCTCCTCGGTCGAATCCGGGATCGTGACCGGTCGCGACGTGCAGGGTTCCCCGGCCGGTGTCCGGGTCGCCTCCGTGAACACCCAAATCGGCGACGGCTACCTGGCGGGCGCTGGAGGCGGAGGAACGGGAGTGGAAGATGAGAGCCCCAGCGAACGTCGCGACTGCTTCAAGCGCCCCGAGGTGAATCGCTATCTCATGTCGGTGCGAGATCGCACCGTGGAGCGCTGGGTCTTGCCGCCTGGCCTCTCCCCCGACCAGGCCGTCACCCTCAACTTCCGCATCGACGCGGCCGGCTCCGCCACTCGCGTCTCCGTGGTCAAGGCCAGCGACAACGCGCTCGGCGCCAGCGCGGTGGACGCGCTGCGAACGGCTGCCCCCTTCCCCCCCATGGACGCGGCCGTGCGTTGCCTCGCGGAACACCAGGTCCGGGCGACCTTCAC
>JAOTVO010000375.1 GCA_029863355.1 Candidatus Krumholzibacteriia bacterium | reverse complement strand
TCCCGGGCGCGGTGAAGAAGCCGTTGCGCGAGCTGGCGTTGCCCGCGCGCACCAATCTCATGGTGGTCGCCGTCGTCCACGCGGACGGCAAGCGCTCCTTCAACCCGCCGCCCGACATCAAGCTCGACGCCGGCGACGAGCTCATCGTCATCGGCCCCCAGGGCGGCGTGAGCAAGATGGTGGAGCTCTACGGCGCGGCGTAGCGGGCACCACGCCGCATAGGAACTCGGACATGAGCCGGCAGCAGGGCATCGCACTCGACTTCGCCATCCCGCTCACGATCCTCGTGGTGGGGACGGCGGTTTTCTGGACGACCGACCTCGACCTCGCCCTGCAAGCGCGCTTCCACGTTCCGGGAGAAGGCTGGCCCGTGGGGCGCGAGCAGCCGTGGCAGGGGCTCTACGACTTCGGCGTCATTCCCGCGTGGGTGCTCGCGTTGGGCGCGCTCGGCGTGCTGGTCGCGTCGATATGGAGACCGCGCTACGCGCGCCACCGGCGCGCGGCGGGGTACTTCGTGCTGGCCATGGCGGTGGGGCCGGGCCTCCTCGTCAACAACGTGTTCAAGCAGAACTGGGGGCGCCCGCGTCCCAAGGACCTCGCCGTGTTCGAGAGCGTGAGGGCGCAGCCCTACGTGCGCGTGTGGGTCAAGGGCCCGCCCGAGAGGGGCAATTCGTTCGCGTCGGGGCACGCGGCGACGGCCTTCTTTCTCATGACGCCGTTCCTGGTGCTCCGGCGGCGCGCGCTCGGCACCGCCCTCGCCTTCCTGATCGTCGGGCTCGCCTACGGCTCGCTCATGGGCGTGGCACGCATGGCGCAAGGGGCGCACTTCGCGAGCGACGCGCTCTGGGCGGGGGGATTCGTATACCTCTCTGCGCTCGTCGTCTATTACGCCCTCGGGCTCGACGGGGAGCAAGCGTGAATGTCCTTCACATTTTCAAGGAGAACCGCCGTCGCATCCGCGACGGCGTCGCCGGCCTGAGCGAGCGCCAACTCTTCAGCATTCCGCAGCGGTTTCACAACAATATTGCGTGGAACGTGGGGCACATCGTGGTCACGCAACAGCTCCTGCACTACGAGAACGCGGGGCTTCCCCCGTACGTCGACGCCGGCCTCGTGGCCGCCATGCGCAAGGGAACCTCTCCGAACGACTGGCGCGAGCGACCGGACTGGCGGCATATCCTAGGGCTGCTCGTCTCGCTTCCCGACCTTTTCGAGGTCGACTATGCCGCCGGGCGCTTCGCCCTATATAATGAGTATCGGACCAGCGCCGGCGTGGTGCTGCGCGACATCGACGACGCCATCGCCTTCAACGACTTCCACGAGGGCATTCACCTGGGCATCGTGATGGCGCAGCTCAAGATACTCGGCTGACGGCGATGCCTCAGCGGATTCGCCAGCGGCCGTCGAGCAGGTCCGGTAGCAGCGGGGCGAGGATGCGGTGGGTCGCACCCCAGAGCTTGTGCGCTCCCACGCGGTAGAAACGGATCAAGAGCGGCTCCGGGAACTGCGGAAAGCGGCGCATCTCTTCGCCCGACACTTCCGGTCGCGCCAGGTCGGCGGCGGTCACATCGAGCACCTCCGATATCTCGCGCGCGTCCACCTGCCAGCGCGCGGGCGGGGTGACGCACCCCAGAAACGGCGAGATGCGGAAGCCCGTGGAGTGCGTCTCCACGACGGGCAGCTCGGCGAGCAACTCGACCGAGGCCGGGTCGATGCTGATCTCCTCGCGCGCTTCGCGCAGCGCGGTGTCCAGGAGCGAGGCATCGCGCGCGTCGCGCTTGCCGCCGGGAAAGGCGATCTGCCCGCCGTGCACGCCCCCCTCGGCCCTCCGCACCAGCACCAGGCGCACGGCGCCGTCCGGCCCGCGGTAGACGGGCACGAGGACGGCGGCGTCGACGAGGGTGTCGTCGGGATGCGTCATGACGGAGATTGTAGCACAGGCGCGGGCTATTCCGACTCGCCCGGCGGCGCTCCCTCGCGTGAGGCGACGGTACTCACAAGTCGTCGGGTTCGACGTGGACGACCGCGTCGACGATGGCGAGCCCGGAGGCGTAGAGCCGATCCTGCACCGCGTGGCCGATCTCGTGCCCCTCGCGCACCGTGATGGCTGCATTCACCGTGACGTGTATGTCCATCAAGAGACCCACACCGCTCTTGCGCACGCGGCACTTCTCCACGGCGCGCACGCCGGGAACCGACCCCGCTATGTCGCGGATCCTCTGGATCGCATCGGGCGGCACCGCCGCGTCCATCACCTCGTCCAGTGCCGGCCGTAGGAGACGCAGCCCGTTGTACACGATCACCACGCACGCCACTAGCGCGGCCCAGTCGTCCGCGGTCTCGTAGCCCTCGCCGCCGATCAGCGCGATGGAAATACCCACGAAGGCGGCGAGTGAGGTGATCGCGTCGGAGCGGTGGTGCCACGCATCCGCCTTGAGGGAGCTGCTGCCCAGCGTCCTGCCCGCTTGGAAGACCAAGCGGTAGAGCGATTCCTTGACGACGACGACG
>JAOTVO010000167.1 GCA_029863355.1 Candidatus Krumholzibacteriia bacterium | reverse complement strand
CGACCAGCGACGCGACCACCGGGCCCGCCCCGCACGCCTCGCAGCGGCCCTCGCGCACGGCGTTGTGAAGCGCGCGCGCATCGAGACCGGAGAGTGCATCGCAGAAGGCGCTGTCGAGGACGGTGGCGCGGTCGTGGTCGTAGAAGTGCGAAAGGTCCGTGCTGGCCAGGATCACCGTGCCTTGGCCGCAGTGCTCGGCCAGCGCCTCGCCCAACTCGAGGCAGTTTTCCCAGCGTTGCTCGCCCATCACGATGGGCACGACGCGCGCGTGGGGAAAGGTGCGCTGGAGGAAGGGCAGTTGCACTTCGAGGCTGTGCTCGCCGCGCCCCAGGTGCGCCTGCACGTGACCGCGGGCGGAGGCGCGCAGCGAGGGACGGCTTCCCGCCAGGCGTTGCGCCAGGTCGGTGTCGACGGCGACCGGGCCCAGCGGGGTCTCGTAGGCGCGGCCGGCGAAAACCGCTGAGAAGTCGAAGTACTCGACGTGCGAAGGGCCGACGAGAACGAGCGTTTCCAGGTCTTCGTGCTGGAGGCGCCGGAAGCCGCGGGCGGCGACGGCGCCGGAGTACGGGTAGCCCGCGTGCGGCGAGACCATCACCGCGAGTCGCCCGCCCGGGGCCGGGTCCGGGGCGGTGTCGATGAGCGCGTCGACCTGCTCGGCGAGCCGGCTTGGCTCGGCCGGGTAGAAGAGGCCGGCCACGGCGGGACGGCGGGTGTGTGCTTCGAGTGTCATGGGCGCAAGCGTCGCGCGGCGGAGGCCAGCGCCTCCAGCCTCGCCGCGTCGATTTCGCCGGAGAGGCCGGAGGACAGGCTGCTCGCGCGATAGCGGGACGGGCCGCTCCGGCGGCACGTCATCTCATCCAAGAGCGTACCACCGTCGCCCCGCACGACAAGAACAAAAGCGACTTCCGGAGCGGGCGCCACGTCGGCGGGCGCCACTCCCAGGATGCGGTCGAAGCGCAGCGTCAGAGCGGCGTCCATGAGCGAGCGCACGCGCTCGGCGTGCACGCGCCCCAGGCCGGGGTTGGGGGGAAACCAGTCGTTGCCCGTGCGCACGAGGGTGGCGGACGTGTCCGGTGTGACGATCTCGAGGCGGCGTACCGCCGCGACGTCGAACCGCAGGAGGCGGCGCTCGCGCAGGCTGGCGAGACTCTGGCGAAAACCCTCCGCCACGGAGCTGTCGATCTCGACGGCCCGCGTCTCCCCGGCGACGCGCGCGAATGCGCTGGCCGAGTCGGTGAGTAGGACGTCCAGGTGGATGGCGGGGTGGGGGGATTGCTTCTCGATGTCCACGCCGTGTCGCGCCCGCGCCATGAGCGCGTCCGCCGCGGGAGGATCGATGAAGCGCGCGGCGCGCAGCCCGCGCAGGCGCCGGAGCACGGCTTCGACCGCTCGCGGATCGCCCGCCACGGTGTCGGCGCCGGACGCTCCCGACCAGCCGTCCGACCCGTCGCGCCACCAGCACATGCGCCGCCCCGGCGCAGCAACGGCGAACGCGCGCACGACCGACAGGTCGAAGGCGAGGGCCCGCTTGCTGCGGTAGTCCTCTACGGCGAGCGCGGCGAACCGGCGCACGGCAGTGGGGACGAGCAGGATGTCGGGCGAACCCGCGCGCCTGGCGTACGCCAGTGCGTGATCCACCGTGGTCCGCCCCAGGTCGAGGTGAGCGAGGGTGTCGCCCCGCGCGTCCAGGACGACGACGATCATCTCCGGGGGCGACAAGCCGTAGGGCGCGCGGTCGGTCTGGGCGCCGAGGTCGCGGTCTACCTCGGCGCCGGCGAGCGCGCCGAGGAAGGTGCCGACCGCGCCCTCGTCGGCGACGTCCTCGAGAGGGGCGGTCATGTCCCAGCGCGTGCCGCGCCGCACGAAGGCCAGAGAGGTGTCACCGCGCGCGATGGACAACGCGCTCGCGTCCTCGATGGCGAAGGGGGCGAGGCGGCTCGCCGCGCGCTCGCGCCGCTCGTCGCGCTCCTGCCGCGGCCGCTCGACGAACCAGTAGACGGCGGCCAAAGCCAAGGCGACGAGGAGGATGGCGGCGGTGGCGCGCGGTCTCATTGTAGTCGCCTGTTGCCGGCTACTGGCGCCGGCGGCGGACAAAGACGGCCAGGCCGGCCACGACGGGCGAAAGCGGCAAGAGCACCACGCAGAGGGCGAACACCAACCGGCCCTGCGCCGCGGTCAGGAAGATGGTGTCTCCGCCGCTGCGGGGCCGCCGGATGCTGATGAGGTCTTCGTCCTCGGCGAGCCAGCTCACCACGTTGTTGAAGAGATCGGCGTTGCCCAGCACGCCGTAGAAGGTGTTGTTGGCGAAGTCGGAGTCGCCGAATACCACGATGCGGCTGCGCGCGCCCGTGGTGTCGCGGGCCGCGATCCCCGGCTTGCGGGTGAGGACGGCGGCGACCGGAAGGGGGCCGGCGATGTCCCGGCCGTCGCGCGAAGCCACGCCCGCGGCGACGCTCTCCATGTCGACTTCGCCCCACGCCGAGGGTCCCGTGATGGCCAGGTACTGGCCGCTCGCGCGCGTAGCCGCGAAGGGGTCCTCGTCGTCCTCGACGAGGAGGCGCACCGGACGCGCCATGGGGAACATGGTGACCATGTCGAAGCCGCGCGTGATGGGGTGGGCCTCGTAACTGCGCACGACCGTCACCGTCGCGTCGAAGGGCCGCCCGCCGGCGTCGTCGAAGTCGTGCGCCTCCAGAATGACGGTCGGATGCACGGAGACTCCCTGCCCGGTCAAGAGCGCCTCCACCTCGGGCAGGACGATACGCGGGTCGAGCATGAATAGTACGGCGCCGCGCCCGCTCAGGTACGCGCCGATGCGCGCGATCTCGGCGTCCAGATAGTCGCGCCGCGGGCCGGCGACGACGAGCACGGCGCAATCGTCGGGCACGAGCGCCACCTCGAGCAGCCCCAGCGCGCGCACGGCATAGCCCTGCGCCTCCAGGCCGGCACGGGCGGCGGCGTAGCCGGCGCGATCGCGCGCCTGGATGTCCTTCTCGCCGTGCCCGGCGACGAAGTAGATGGCCTTCTCGCGCTCGCGGGTGACCTGAATGATCGCGTTGGTGATGGCCTCTTCGGTGGCGTCGCCTACCAGGCGCCGCCGCGAGAGCGCGGCCACGACGAGGTCCTCGTCGCGCGCTCCGGCGCGTTCGGCGGCGTCCGGGTGGCGGTCGGGATCGATGAACTCGACGTGCACGCGTGGCGAACGCCGTGCGTAACGCTGCAGGAGCGCGTCGGCGGCGGCGCGCGCGGGCGACGTCGCACGGAAGAAGGCGCTAATGGTCAGGTCGGCGGGGAGGGCGTCGAGGACCTCGCGCGTCTGCTGGGCGAGCGTGTGCCGGGCGTCGGAGGTGAGGTCGAAGGCGCGGCGATTGCGCAGCGACATCGCCTGCACGAGCACAAGGATGGTGACGAAGGCGACCGACGCCAGGAGCGCGTTGGCCCCGTAGCGCGCGGTGCGCCGGCGCAGCAAGGCAACGAGCTCGCCGGCGTGCAGGACGGCGAACACCACCAGCAAGGCCGCGCCCGCGGCGACCATGGCGGCGCGCTCGCCTCCGGGCCCGCCGCGCGTTGCGCTCAGCCAGGCGCCCACGCCCAGCAGGACGACTCCCGCGATACCGACGACGCGCGCGATGGCCTCCCGCACCGGTCAGCCCCTCCAGCGGTTGGAATCGAGGACGCGCACCGCGAGAAACAGGAAGCAAACGACGAAGCCGGCGTAGAAAACGGCGTCGTGGGTGTCGACGACACCTTGGGCGAAGGCGGCGAAGTGCTCCAACACGGAGATCTCGATCAGAACGCCGGCCAGCGCGGGGGAGACGAGGGGAGCAACCCACCCCACGAGGAGAAAGAGCAGACCACAGCCGAAAGTGGCCACGCCTGCGACCACCTGGTTGTCGCTGATCGAAGAGAAGAACACGCCCATGGCGATGAAGGCCGCGCCTAGGAGAAACAGGCCCAGGTATCCGGCCACGATGGGCCCCGGCTCCGGCTCGGCATAGCGCGCGAGCAGCGCGGGAAAGACGGCCGTCATGGCCAGCATGGTCGCGTAGACCGTGAGCGCCGCGAAGTACTTGCCGAGGATCACGTCCCAGTCGGAGACGGGACAGGTGAAGAGGATCTCCGCCGTGCCGGCGCGCCGCTCCTCGGCGAGCACGCGCATGGTCAAGAGGGGCAGGATCAGCAGGAGCAGGACGGCGAGGTTGCCGAAGAGGGGCTGCACGACCGACTCGGTCAGGCGCAGGGCACGGGCCTGGAAGGGACTCTGCATCACCTGCATGGAGGCGAGGTTGAAGTAGCCCAGCAGGTTGTAGAAGAAGTAACCGGCGAGCACGAGGAACACCGTGATCACCACGTAGGCGACCGGGGAGTTGAAGAAGTAGGCGAGCTCTCGCCGGTAGATAGCAAACCTCCTACGCGCGGTCATCGGTCCCACCCCCCTCGGTGACGAGCTGTACGAAGATCTCCTCGAGACTGACGTCGCGCGCCGTCAATCCCTCCAGCGCGTAGCCCGCTCCGACGAGGGCGGCGGCGACGGCGGCGCGTGGATCCTCGCCGGCGGCGCAGGCCACGCGATAGCGGCCCGCATCGTCGCCGCTTCCCGCCGCCGCGACCTCGCGCACGCCGCCCACGCCACGGATCGTGCCGGACACACCCTCGGCCGGCCCGCGGGCCACCACGTCGAGCACCAGACCGCGCTGCAGGTTGCGCGCGAGGTTGCTCGTGTAGTCGTCGCTCACCAGGCGGCCCCGGTTGATGACCAGCACGCGCCGGCACAGGGCGCTGACCTCGGAGAGGATGTGCGTGCTCAGCACGATGGTGCGATCGCCGGCCAGGCCGCGGATCAGCGCGCGAATCTCGACCACTTGGCGCGGGTCGAGGCCGACGGTGGGCTCGTCGAGGATCAGTACCTCGGGGTCGCTCACCAGCGCTTGCGCGATGCCCACGCGCTGCCGGTAGCCCCGCGAGAGTCTCCCGATCGGTCGATTGCGCACGTCGGAGACGCCGCACTCCTCCATCACCGTCCCCACGCGCCGGACGCGGTGCGCGCCGGCGAGCCCCTTGAGGGTGGCGATGAAGTCCAGGTACGCGGCCACGGTGAGGTCCCGGTAGAGGGGCACGCTCTCGGGCAGGTATCCGACCCGGCGGCGAACCTCGAAGGAGTCGCTGAGAGTGTCGAACCCGGCGACGCGCGCGGTGCCGGCCGTGGGCGGGAGGAAGCACGTCAGCATGCGCATCGTCGTCGTCTTGCCCGCGCCGTTGGGCCCCAGAAACCCCACGATCTCGCCGCGCGCCACGGTGAACGACACGTCCAGGACGGCGGGACGATCGGCGTAGTACTTGGTGAGACGGGCGACTTCGATCACTTCAACAGGCTCCCGTGGCGCCTTCGGCGCCATGCGCGGCGAAGGGGGTGGGTGGGGGAAAACTTACGCGAGAAAGCGACAAGTGTCAATCGGCGGACATGTTACACTGGCCATGGCGACCGGCGTCGTCCAACCAGCCATGCGTACGCGCTTCGACAGAAAAGCCATTCGTCGGGGCTTGAACATCTTCTTCGGCCTGAGCATCGCCTGCTTCGCGTTGGTCTTCGTGTTCACGCACAGCGCCGAGACGCTCAAAGCGCTCCGGCGCGTCGACGTCGGCTTCCTGCTGCTGGCGCTGGTGCTGGCCGCGGGCGACGTTCTGGGCGGCGGCCTGCGCATGTGGGTGCTGGCGCGGGGACTGTCGGCCCCGCTCTCATACGTCGACGCGCTGCGCTCCTCGCTGTCCAGCATCGCCATGGGGGCGGTGACGCCATCGCAAGCGGGTGGGGGGCCGGCGATGGTCTTCATCCTGTACCGGAGCGGGCTGCCGCTGGCGGAGGCGCTCTCGGCGGGGGCGATGTCGTTCGTCGTCACCATCCTGTTCTTCGTGGGCGCAGCCGGGGCGATCACGGTGCTCGGCGTGAGCGCTTCGGTGGGCGGCACCGCCATCCAGCAGATCTTCCGCTACTCGGTGGCCGCGTTCATGGTCCTGGGTATCTGTTTCATCGCGTTCACCGCGTGGCCCGGGCTGCTGCGTGCCACCCTCACCGGCGCGCTCCGCTTCCTGTCGCTCTTCCGCCGCAAGCACTTCCTGCGCCCGAGCGGGCGCGCGCA
>JAOTVO010000067.1 GCA_029863355.1 Candidatus Krumholzibacteriia bacterium | reverse complement strand
AGCGGCTCGACCAGGTGCCGACGGGTGCGATTCCCAGACGGCCGTTTGGCTTGAGGGCGCGCACCATGGCGCCGATGGTGTCGAGGTGGGCGACCAGCGCCCGGCTGGGGCGGCTTGCGCGCCCGCTGAAGTTGGCGCGGATGGCGCCCCGGCGCGTGAGCTCGAAGGGCACGCCCAGGCGCTCGAGCTCCTCGCCAACGAAACGCACCGCGGCGTCGGTGTAGCCGGATGGGCTGGGTATCTCCAGCAGACGCAGAAGCACCTGGAGCAGATAGTCGCGGTCCACTTGCGCGCGCGTCATGGCCGGACCCCCGGCGGCGCCTGATGCGGCACGCGCGTCTGCGGGAACAAGAGGTCGATGAAGCGCTGGGCCGTCGGCTGCGGCTCGTGGTTGGCCAGGCCCGGGCGCTCGTTGGCCTCGATGATCGTGTAGCCGGGACGGTCGGGTCCCTCGACGATCAAGTCGAAGCCGACCACGGGCATGTCGAGCACGCGTGCCGCCGCGATGGCCGCGTGGGCCAGGGCGGGGTGGAGCTCGGCGGTGACGTCGTGAATGGTGCCACCCGTGTGCAGGTTGGCCGCCTTGCGGACCACCAGCTCGCGGCCCGCCTCCAGCACCGTCTCCAGGTCGCAGTCCTGCGCGTGCACGCAACGACGCGTCTCGTCGTCGATGGGGATGCTGCTCTCTCCGCTCGTGGCAGCCATGCGCCGCCGGCTGTACTTGCGGATCAGCGTCTCCACGCTGTGGCGCCCCGTGCCAGTGACGGCGGGGGGGCGGCGCACCGCGGCCGCGGCGACCGCGCCGTCGATGACGATGATGCGCAGGTCCTCGCCCTCGACGAACTCCTCGATGAGCACTTCCGGATACACCCGGCGCGCCCCCGCCACGGCCGCGTGAAGCTGCGCGGGTTCACAGACGTCCACGCTGACGCCGGCGCCTTGCTCGCCGCGCACCGGCTTCACCACGACCGCACCCATCTCCTCCAGAGTGGCGGCGTTGGTCTGGTCGTCGCCGGCGAGCACCTGCCTGGGTACGACCAGCCCCGCGTCGCCGAGCATGCGGTTGGTCACGCGCTTGTCGTCGCAGCGGGACATGGCGACGGCGGAAGTGAGCTCGCAGAGCGACTCGCGGCAGTGCACGGTGCGCCCTCCGAAGGTGAGGGAGAAGTAGCCCAGGCTGGCGTCCTGCACGCCGACGGCGATGCCGCGGCGCCGCGCCTCGTCCGCGATGATGCGCGCGTAGGGATTGAGGTCGTCGTCGGGGCCCGGCGTGGTGAAGAGCGGCTCGTTGATCGGGTTCTTGTGCTTGACACAAAAGACGGGGACGCGCTCGAAGCCGAGTTTCTCGTAGAGGTTCTGCGCCTCGCGATTCTCGTGCAGCACGGAGAGGTCGACGTAGTTGCGCCCCCGCGCAAAGTAGTGCTCGACCAGATTACGGACCAGCGCCTCGCCCACGCCGGGCAGGCTTGCCTGAGGGTCCACGGCCAGCGCCCACAGGCTGGCACCCCCCTCGGGGTCGCCGAAGGCCTCCACGTGGTCCACGCCGGCGACGGTGGCGACGATGCGTGCGGCCTGCGCCGACTCGGCGACGAGCTGGATGCTCAGGCGCGCGGCCCGGCGCTCGAGGAGAAACTCGACGCCCGGTAGCGCCATGCGCCGGGCGGCGTAGATGTGGTTGACGCTCTCCGCGTCGTTGGCGTCGCGCAGCCGCCGCACCACGAAGGCGCGGGGGCGCCGCGCGGCGGGCGCGTAGTTGTACGACCACAAGCGGTAGGTGTGGGAGGGGTCGAGGAAAAGCTCCTGCGGCGCGAGCGAGAGTGCGACGTGCGGGTCGCGCAGGTAGAAGACGATGTCTCGCTTGCCCGGCCCCTCCTCGCAGGCCTCCACGACGAGGCGCTCGGTCGAGATGAACGTATGGCCGAAGAGGAGACGACCCCATCCCATGTCCACCACGACGTCGTCGCCCATGCGCTCGGCGTGGCGAGGGGAAGGCTTCTCCCAGCTGCGCACGCTGGGGGCGAGCAGCTTGTCCATACGGTGGCGGCGCTTGGCACTTTTTGGCATGGCGTTCTCCGTTCGCTCACGCGTCGTGGAGCTGGAGCCAGTACTCCAGAAGCGCGATCTGCCAGAGTTTCGATCCGCGCAGCGGCGTGATGTGCGATTCGGGATCGGACAGGAGTGTCTCCGTGTAATCACGATTGAACAGCCGGCGGGCGCGCGCGGCGTCCTGGTGCAGCACGTCGCGCACGAAGTCCAGATAGGCCCCGCGCAGGTACTTCAACGCGGGGACGGGGAAGTACCCCTTGGGCCGGTCGATGACTTCGGCGGGCAACATCCGCCGCGCCAGGCGTTTCAAGATGTATTTCCCCTCGTCTCGCACCTTGAGCTCGCCGGGGATCTGTGCCGCGAACTCCACCAGCTCGTGGTCCAAAAACGGCACGCGCGCCTCCAGCCCCCACGCCATCGTCATGCTGTCGACGCGCTTTACGGGGTCGTCGATCAGCATGATGGTCGTGTCGAGCCGCAGGGCGCGGTCGATGGCTGGCGCGTCCGGCTCCTGGGCGAACATCTCCTCGACCAGCCTACCACTGAAGTCCTCGTGCACGAAGCGGGGTTCCACCTGCATGGCGAACTCCTCGTGCGGGCGGTCGAAGAACTCACGCCGGTAGGTGGCCACGGGATCGTCGGTGTCGAGGAACGGCGGGTACCAGTAGTAGCCGGCGAACACCTCGTCGGCCCCCTGTCCGCTCTCGACCACCTTGACGTGCCGCGCGACCTCCTCGCTCAGGAGATAGAAGCCGATGCAGTCGTGGCTCACCATGGGCTCGTTCATGGAGCGCACGCACCGCTCCATGGCGGGCAGCACGCGCTCGGAGTCCACGCGGATGCGGTGATGATCGGTGGCGAAGCGCTCGGCGACGACGTCCGAAAACTCGAACTCGTCGCCCTTCTCGCCCGCCACCGATTCGAAACCGATGGAGAAGGTCGCGATCCCGTCCCGCCGCTCGGCGGCCAGGAGCGCCACGACCAGGCTGGAATCGAGGCCGCCGGAGAGCAGGACGCCCACGGGCACGTCCGCGACCAGCCGCCGGCGCACGGCCGCCTGCAGCTCTGCGGCGAGTTCCTCCTCCCAGTCGGCCTCCGTGTATTTCGCGCGCCGGGGGTCGCGGCCGAAGCGGAGCGACCAGTACATCTCGGACTGGCGCCGGCCGTCGGGCTCGACGGTGAGGATAATGCCGGGGGCGAGCTTGCGCACGCCGGAGAGGATCGTGTGCGGAGGCGGCACCACGGAGTGGAACGTCATGTAGTAGTGCAGTGCCACGGGATCGATGGTGGTGTCGGTCGGTCGCGCCGCGAGAACGGCGGCCAGCGAGGACGCGAAGACCATCCCCTCTTCGTTCACCGAATAATAGAGGGGCTTGATGCCCAGGCGGTCGCGGGCTAGCAGCACGCGGCCGGAGTCGCGCTCGAGAATCGCGAAGGCGAACATGCCGTTGAGGCGCTGGACGAAGAGCTTGCCCCAGGCGTGGTAGGCCTTGAGCAGTACCTCAGTGTCGCCGCTGGAGTAGAAGCGGTAGCCCTTGGCGACGAGCTCCTCGCGCAGCTCGCGGTAGTTGTAGATGGCGCCGTTGTAAACGATGGCCAGCCCCAGGTCGGGGTCGACCATCGGTTGCTGCGCGCTCTCGGACAGATCGATGATCTTGAGCCGCCGGTGCCCGAGGGCGACGCGGCCCTGCCACAGCGCGCCCTCGGCGTCGGGGCCGCGGCTGGACATGGTATCGGTCATGCGGCGCACCGCCGCCACGGACGCGGCGGAGCCGTCGAATCGGATGTGTCCACAGATGCCGCACATGATTGCCCCTAGTCGCCGAGCTTTCCCGTGTCGAGAATCGGCGCCGCCTCGATGTCGCCTGCCTCCATCAGATCCACGATGCGCTCGAGGGACTCGGCGATCATGACCTGCTCCCGCCGGGGGAGCCGTCCCAGCGCGGCGGCCAGGCCGTCCTGCAGCGGGGAAGGCGCCCGGCTCGCCGTGGCCTGTCCTCTCGGCGTGGCCTCGACGTGCACGACGCGGCGGTCGGCCGCACCCCGGACCCGGCGGATCAAGGACTTGGCCTCCAGCCGGTCCAGGATCCCCACGAGCGTGCTCGCGCTCAGGTGCACGCGCCGCGCGAGCGCCGTCGCGGTGAGCGGTCCGCTCTCCACCACGGTGAGCAGGCACACCAGCTGCGGTGCCGTGAGGTCGTGCGCCATCTTGAGCTTGCGCGAGTGGATGTCGACGGCGCGGATGATGCGCCGCAGCGAGGTGAGGATCTCGATCTCGTGGCGCCGGTTTCCCCGGCCCCGGGTGGTATGGTTGCGCGCGCCTGGCATCGTTCCGCGTGAAATCATTCGACATGAAATGATTAACGGAGAAAATATAACGCCGGGCGTGCCTTGTCAAGGAGCGTCGGGCCTACTCGACGAGGGTGAGCTTCTGGCCCTGGATGTCGCCGCTCGCGTCGAGCCGGCAGAAGTAGACGCCAGAAGCCACGCGGCGGCCGCTGGCGTCGCGGCCGTCCCAGTCGCGCGGATACTCGCCCGCGTCGAACGTGCCCTCGGCCAAGAGGCGCACCTGGCGGCCACGCAGGTCGTGGATGCTCAGGCGCACGGACATGCGCGAGGGGAGCTCGAAGCGGATGGTGGTCGTGGGGTTGAAGGGATTGGGCGCGGCCGGATAGAGGATCGCACCCCCCGCGACCGGCGTGTCGCCTCCGCCCGAGGAGGGAACGCCCGCCGCATCGGCGGCGGCGACGATGCCCCAGCCGTAGGCGTTGTCGGGGCTCATGGAGCGGTCCGCCGTGTCGCGCAGCCGATCGCGCAGCTCGATGTTGGAGAGCGTCGGATTGCTCTCGAGCACCAGCGCGGCCGCGCCGGCGGCGAGCGGACAGGCCAGCGAGGTCCCCGAGGCGTAGGTGTACACGTTGGTGCCCGTGGGGCTCGCGCAGTAGGTGGCCAGGCCCCGCGCCATCACGTCCGGTTTGAAGCGGCCGTCCCACGTCGGGCCCATGGAGCTCCCGCCCCAGCGGACGCCGGTGGCGTCCACCGCGCCGACTGCCAGCACGCTGTCGCCGTCGGCGGGCGCGTTGATCGTGTTCTGTGGTGCGACCGCCGCGCCGCCGTTACCCGCCGAGGCGACGACGAGGATCCCGCGCGAGGCGGCGACGTCGGCGCCGATGGTGACGATGGCCGTGTTGCCGTCCATGTCTTCCGAGGTGTAGCTCGGCTCGCCGTTGGTGAACCCGCTGCGGTAGCCGAGCGAGGTCGAGATGATGTCGGCGCCGATCGAGTCGGCCCACTCGGCGCCGGCAATCCAGTCGTCCTCTTCCTGGTGGCGCTCCCAGTCCGTGTTCTCCGTCTTGGCGAGGAGGTAGGTGGCGTCCCAGGCGGGACCGATCAGCGTCCCCGGCTTGTAACCGGCGAGGGTCGAGAGCACCACCGTCCCGTGGTCGCCCGTGCCCATCTGGCCGCTCTCGTCGGCGACCACGCTGTCCCCGTTGACGAAATCCCACTGGGCGTGGATGCGCAGGCTCGCGAACGATTCGTGGTCGGGCCGGTTGAAGCCGGCGTCGAGCACGGCGATCCACACGCCGTTGCCGTAATACCCCAGCGCGTGCAGGTCGGGGATCTGTATCTGCTCGAGCTGGGCGGCGGAGGCGCCGTAGTCGAGGGGCGGCGCCACGCCCGAGGGCGGGGAACTCCGGGGTCGGACGGGTGCGGGGACGATCTCGGGCAGCGGCGCGCGATGCGAGCGCACCACATCCAGGCGCGCCACGAAGGGAAGTCCGACGAGCGCCTCGACGCCCGCCGCGTCCGTCTCCACTGAGACCGCGTTGAGCCAGCGCGAGGTGTGCCGCACGTGCGCACCCGTCCGGGCGAGTGACGTGACGTAGGCCGGAAGCACCGGGAGATCGCGCCCGTCCACCAGCTTCCCCTCGCCGCGGCAGCGCAGGCGCCGCGCGCGCGCCTTCGGCGTGAGCGACGCCTCCGCAGCCTGCAGCCGCCCGCCGATGTCTTCGCCGCGTCCGTCGAAGAACACCCATACGCGCACGGGCTCGCCGGGGGCGCGCGCGGCGAGCGCGCGCGCGAGCGCCGGAGCGATCTTGGCGCCTGCGGCCCCAGGGCCCGCGTGGCCCGAGGCGGCCAGGAGGCCCGCTGCGGCGGGCAAGAGGATGGTGCGGGTGAGGGTCGTTCGCATCGTCATTCAGCCCCTATTATAGCATCGTTCGTGCCGCTGGCGCAGTACATAGAGACGCGGGCGTCCCAGAAGGGCCATCGCTGGAAGTTGGGTTGGGCGCCGATCTTCGGCGATGGGTTGATTGTCGACGGAGTGGCTCGCGTATGAGCCAAAGGTCAGAGGGTAGCCATCTCCACATTGTCGAAGTTGCGGCGGTAGAAACTCATATAGCGGACTTTGGCCTCCAGCGATTCCAGCACAGCGTGCGTAAAGTTCACCTTTTCGAATTTTTGGGCGCTTCCCAGGCCACCCGGACTAAATACGTTTATTTCCATGAGCTTGTCGCCCACGATATCCAGGCCCACGAGGAACATGCCGTCCTGCACGAGCTTGGGCCGGACGATTTCCGCGATCCTCAGCTCGGCGTCGGTGATTTGCGCCTGCCTGAGCTTGCCACCAGCATGGATGTTGCTTCGCATGTCGTCGCCCGATCGCAGGCGACGGAAAGCCGCGTACTTGCCCTTGTAACGCAGCGGCCGGCCATTCATGACAAAGAGACGTGTATCACCCTCCCCCGCGGCAGGGAGATACTCCTGAGCGATTACATAACCGTCGCGTGTCAGCGCTTCGATCATCTGATTCAAGTTCGATTTGTCGTCCGGGCGCACCAAGAAGACGCCCGATCCACCGGAGCCCTGCAGGGGTTTGAGAACCGCCGTGCCACCCTGCGCCGCCACGAACGCCTTTATCTCCTCCCGATCCATCGTGATGAGCGTCGCGGGCCTCACCTCTTCGGGGAACAGTTGGAAGTACATCTTGTTCATTGCCTTGGCGAGCCCGTTCGGATCGTTTAGCACGATAACCCCGCGCCGCATCGCCACCCGTCCGAAGTTGATCCCGGAGGTTTGTGCCCACGCACGGAATCCGGTATCGGTCGACGGATCGCTACGCAACAACAAAACGTCCAGATCATCCACTGTCAGACGCTCTGTACGCGATCGCTTCGTGCCCTGCAGATCGGCGGTAAAGGATTCCGAAGACTTGTATCTCGCTCCCGTCACCGTGCGTGCGCGCGCCTGGATCCGGTCGTCGGGGTCATACGCGAAGTCGCCCACACCGATGAACCACGCCTCGTGTCCGCGATTGACCGCCGCCATGGCCAGTCGGATCGTCGTATACCCCGCCTGTTCGGTCTTGATGTCATTTACCGTAAAGCCCAGTCGCATTCCTTCTCCTCCTTATCACTTGCCAAGCAAGTCGAGGACAGGGGTTTCGCGGCGAAGCCCGGCCAAACGCTTGCGGGCGTCCTCGTTCTCGAGATACCTGGGATACAACGGCGGCGGCTTGAGGATCTTGCGCAACATCAGTTCCTCGATGACCCCGACGTGCTTTGCCGCAATCTTACCTATGAATAGGATATCGAAATCGCCGCCTTTCGCAAGGTATTTGAGTATGTCCAGTAGGCCCCGCAGATAGACGGCGTCTTTGAGCAGCCCGCCCCCCCTAAAAACGCGCATGGTGGTCGTGTAAGCAGACCGCTGGTCAAACCCGTGGGTTCGGGTGAGCTCTCTGAATACTTCCACGAACGATACGCCGTCGACCAACGCCCGAGCAGCGATGACACGGGCAGCGAGAACGCGCAGCCGAGCCGCCGTAAGCCCGCCAACGAGGTATTCGGAAAGCACGGCGAGACCCTCCTGTAGCGCATCATAGCCTGGAAGTCCCGATTGAAGCATTCGGAACGGCTGCGCCCGCGCGTTGAAATACGTGAGAAGGTGCGTGCCCACTTCGTGCTGCAGCAAAGCCTCGGCCCTTTGTTCTGGGATACGCGTGTCCCTTCCGATGAGAAGGCGGCCACGAGAGACCAGCAAGCCGGAATACATGTCGTCTGACACCAGGGCAACGGCCTTGAACTCGGGAGACTTGTCCGCGTACCACTGGATTTCTCGATGCGCCCTCTGCGCAAACTCTTCGGGCGAGAGCACACCTCGCGATTGGGCCCGGCTACGTGCGGGAGTATGATCGAGGATCTCCTTGGCGGCCTCGACCAAAGCTGGCTCGACGTTTCCGTGCTGCTGCAGGCTCTCATATAGAAACCGCTTGGTACCGAGATCGTGGAGCATCGTGAGTTGACGATCCAGTTCGGTCTGCTTTTCCAGGAACATATGCTGCAGCGTCGGATCCTCCAACTGTTCGATCCGGGCGTCATAGAGTTGTCGCTTGGCGAGTGCGGGATCGAGACTGCGAGGCCGATAGAGGAAGGCAGGCTGCACCTCGAACCTCTTGCGTCGAAACGTCCGCCACGCTTGCTCTGCGTTCACCGGCGTTATCTGGTACAGAAAGTCGAGCGAGTCGCTGACGGCCGCCAGCTGCTGATCGACTTCCCACACCGCTTTCACCGTCGCGCGCCGGCCCAGCGCGTGGTAATGAGGCGGCTGGTGCGTGGTCCGCTCGTGCGAGAACTCGTAAAAGGTCCTGTGAAGCACGCGGCCAAGCTGACGCCTCATGTGCCGAAGCAGCAAGGGATACAGATCCCCGGTCTTCGGATCGATGTATATCGGGCTCACCTCCAGCCCGAGCAGGTAACCGCCGAGCTCGCGCAGGCGTTTAGGCGCCAACAAAGGCTGCATGCCGGGAGGGGCGATTCGACTCGTCGTCTGCACGTCGACTTCTGCGCGTTGCTTCAGCGCCGTAACCTTTGCTAACTCCGTCCGCAGCGTATTTACCGTGGATTGGATGTCTGGCGCCAAAGGGTGGTAAATGCGAAACGTGGGCCGAGGAGGCGCCTCCGGGTCCCGATGGTGCGGGGCATCCGCGGCCCACACCTCCAGCAGGAGATGCGCTCCAAAGCGGTCGGTCATCAACGCGACCAGACCCTCTACCAGTCGAGAGAGCGGCCGCTGAAACGGCTTGTCACCGGACGCGTTCAAGTAGGCGGCGCCGCCTACTACGAGACGGGGCGTGCCGGGATCCGCTTGGTCTGTCGGCCGGCGGTAGACGGACAGAAACGGCACCTGTCGATCGATGTGCACACGGCCCCACGGTTGCAGGGTTCGTCGTATACGCTTGTTAGCCGCCAAACGCTTAACGATGCCGGCAATTCGTGCGTCTGTTAGTTCTTCCGTTCTCCCCTGCTTGTCGTATCGTCTTCTATCCACGAACGGCATCTCCGACTTGTGATCATCAACCTCGGTTCGCACGATCTGTTCATTCCTTCGAAAATTTGTAGAGGGCATCCTCGGCGACTGGGACGGCACTTTGGAGAGCGCGCTGAATGGCTTCGTGCTGCAGTGGATCCAACTGGCCGGTCCACTCATCCATGAAGAATTTCTTGAATTCGATGGCCACGGCACAGCCGGAGGTGGGAAACGTCTCGTGAATCCAGCGCGGGAAGTACCCGCCTCGGAATTTTACATTCTCGCGCACGTCCAGGCGGCGGCCCAGAAAATTAAATCTCCTCAGTTGATCTATGAGCCGGTCAACCACGGGCGCCCACTTCTCGCGGGCCATCGTTCCGGTGCCAATATTGACCTCCGGGTTCGCATCGGGATCCGCGGCGGGCCCGCCGGGCCCGGCCCGGCGGTGGTTGTACGTGTGCAGGTCGAATACAAAGAAGTATCCATACTTACTCGCGAGCTGCTCCAGGTGCTCTCTCACTCGCCGGTAAAACGCAGCGTGTTCGGCAAGCGAATGTGCAGCCTGCTCGTCCGGCAATTCGTCGTTCCACACGCGAAGACCCCAGGCATCGTCCGGCGCTCGGTAGACGGCCTTGTCGGCAGGTCGATTCAAATCCACTTGAAAGCGGGAGTGGCTCGCGACAATTCGATTGCCGGTGATTTCCGTCCAGGGGCCCGTGTAGGGATCTTCCTCGCGCCGGCGCTCCTCTTCACTCAAAGCGATTAAGGGCCGCAGATCGGGTCGAATCGCATGCCCGTCGTGAATGGCGGCAGCAACCAGGGGACCTTCCCCTTCAGTCAACGTCCAGATATCGGTTTGTCTCATCTTGCATCACCGTCACTCATTATAAGACAAGTAGTTGAGGGGCGATAGAAGTATATGGGCTGAAAAGGGCTCCGGCGCGAGGCGCGTCCGTCAACTGTCGTTGCAGGCTAATTCGACGAGGACTTTCTCCAGACGGGGAAGCCGGGCCACGTGATCAATGTAGTCGAGCTCGCTGCGTCCCCCTTTGGCTTTGAGCAGGCGCGCGAGCTTTCGCTTGTCGCGTTGCGGCCACGATGCGAGTTCCGCCGGCAAACACAAGAGCGGTGCCAGCCGTTTCAGAGCGTTCTTCTCGGCCGGTGTCCAAGTGGCGTAGTCGTGGATATCCAATTGGCGAACGAGGTCGCGGGTGCATTTGCGCTCAGCGAGCTGCCGATCACCGTTGAAACGCGCGGTGATGTAGCGGCTCACTGCGCGCCCGAGTGATCCAATGGCCAGCGGTTTGCGCGTACCACCGGACAGGTCGAAATAGGCATCGGTGTAGGACAACTCGCGCAACGTTCTCAGCGGCGATCGGTGGCGCGGATTGCGACGCATGATGGCTTCCTCTTTGCGGGCGAGTGTTTCGACATCGGGGTTCGACGCCCGGAAACCCAGCTTGCGATAGAACCAGAACGCACCGCTACGCAACGCTTCTGGATTGCCTTCGCCCATTCCATAAGACACGATGAAGAAATAGCGAACATGGGCGACGTGGTAGAGGGTGCGCATGAACTGCGCGTAGATGTGGCGGATCTCGCCGCCCCGAAACTCGGGGAAGAGGTTGATACCCATTTCGCAGCGGCCCTGGAAGATATTCGCGGGACCGTAGGCGATGGGGACGCCGTTCTTCAGTATCGTAAAGAAGAGAATCGATTCCAGCGCGAAACGAAACTCCGGCAGCACACCCGCCAGGACCACCTGCACACCCCGCTCGCACTCGACGACGTTCACATCCGCGGGATTCGCATAGATGAGCGGATAGAT
>JAOTVO010000374.1 GCA_029863355.1 Candidatus Krumholzibacteriia bacterium | reverse complement strand
GACGCCCGTCTGCGCGGCGCGGGCTGAGACGCCGAGGAGCTCTTCGTCATGTCCTTCGAGCGCATGGATCACGTCCTGACCGAGCGGCTCGAGGCGCTCGCACGCGCGGGGACGCGCAAGGGCGCCGAAGCGGTGACGGTGGGCATCGTCCCGGCCAAGGGCGAGCGCGGCCCGCGCGTGCGGATCGAGGGCGAAGGCGAGCGCCTCTTCCTGCGCATGAACTCGAATGGCTACCTGGGACTGGCCAGCCATCCGGAGGTGGTGGCGGCCGAGGAGCGAGCGGCGCGAGCGTTCGGCGCCGGCCCGCAGGCGGTGCGCTTCATCAGCGGCACCTTCGCGCCCCACGTGGCGCTCGAGCAGCGCCTGGCCCGCTTCCACGGCCGCGAGGCGGCCATGATCTACAGCTCGGCCTACGCGGCGGTGATGGGAGTCCTGCCTCCGCTGGTCGACGAGCAGACCGCCGTGATCAGCGACGAGCTGAACCACAACTGCATCATCAACGCCACGCGCCTGGCCCGGCCCCGGCGCAAGGAGGTCTACTCCCACCTCGACCTGGCCGCACTCGAGCGGTGTCTCGACGCGGCGGCGGCGGACTGCCGGCGCGCGATCGTGGTGACCGACGGCGTGTTCAGCATGCGCGGCGACCACGCGCCCCTCGATCGGCTGGCCGACCTGGCGGACGTCTTCGACGCGCGCTTCGCCGAAGGCGTCGTGCTCCTGGTGGACGACTCCCATGGCGTGGGCGCCTTCGGCGCCACCGGGCGCGGGACGGAGGAGGTGACTCGAGCGCGAGCGGACGTACTGATCGCCACCTTGGGCAAGGCGCTCGGCGTGAACGGCGGCTACGTGGTGGGCTCGTCGACGCTCGTGGACTATCTGCGCGAGACCTCGCCCTTCTACGTCTACTCGAACCCCATCACGCCGGGGGAGGCGGCCGCGGCCGAACGCGCGGTCGAGCTGCTCGACTCCGACACGGGGCGCGAGCGGCTCGCCCACCTGCGCGCGGTGACGGCGCGCTTCCGCACGGGGCTCGCCAAGCTCGGCTACGAGAGCGTTCCCGGCGAGCACCCCGTGGTGCCCGTCGTGGTTCGCGACACGCCACGCACGCGCGCGCTCGTGGAGCACCTGCGGCGCGCGGGCGTGCTGGCGACCGGCCTCGCCCATCCCGTGGTGCCGCGCGGCGAGGAGGAGATCCGCTTCCAGCTCTGCGCCGATCACACCCGGGCCGACGTGGACGCGGCGCTGGCGGCACTCGCCTCGTTTCCCGGCGATCGCGCCTGACCGTCAGCGCGCGCGCGAGCCCGTTCTTGCCCGGATGTGCCGGCGAGGGATCCCTCGGCTGCGGGGAGGCGGCTCGTCGGGGTCGGCAACCACACGGCGCGGAGCGCCGTCCCGTGACCTTTCCGCGGCGCCGGCAACTGACGCTATCATCCCGGGATCGGCGCTTCTGCGTCGAGAGACCGGCATCCACATCTACGAAGAACGGGAGTCCGATGAGCACCGCGCTTGGGTTCGGAGAGCTGCGCGCCGTCCAGGAGACGGACGCGAACGACGATGAGACACGCTTCGAGGCGCACACTGCCGAGAGCGCCGAGGGCAGCGACGCGGAGCGGGGCGGTCTGTGGGCCTTCCTCGACCGGCTCTTCTTCGCCGCCATGGGCGCCGTTCAGGGCGCGGCCGCCGGCTGGGCGAATCCGTCGTGGACGCGGAGCGACGTCCACGAGGAGGCCGTCACGCCGCTGCCGATCGTGGTCGAGGCGGTGATGACCCGCACCGTCCAGATGATCGGGCCGAACGCGACCCTCGAGGAGGCAGCCAGCCAGCTGTGGCAGCGCGACTGCGGCGCACTTCCCGTGGTGGATGCGCAGACCGGTCGCCGCGTGATCGGGATGATCACGGACCGCGACCTCTGCATGGCAGCCTGGTCCCGAGGCAGCGCGCTGCGTGAGCTGCGCGTGCGCGAGGTCATGGCGCGCGAGCTCGTGACCTGCTGCCCGGACGACTCGATCCGCGAAGCCCATCGCCGCATGCGCGACGGCCAGGTGCGACGGCTGCCGGTGGTCGACGAGCACGGCGACCTGGTCGGGGTGGTCACGCTCACCGATCTCGTGCGGCGCGCCCTTCAGGCGCTGCCCGACACCCAGCGAGCGGAGGCACTCGCCGTCCTGAAGACCCTGAACGCGATCGCAGTCCCCCGCCGACCCGAGTAGGCACCCCGCCTGCACGCACGGTCCCCGGCCGTCCGTGCGAGCCGAGCAACGAACCCGACGGTTCGAAGGAGAGACGTCATGTCCTTGGCGGAGCAGCTCGAGCGGCTCGGAGTCTCGCCGCGCAAGCGCGAGGCCCTGACCCTGAACCACACCTACCTGATGCCCAACCGCGTGGAGGCCTGGGTGGGGGCGGGCGTGCCGCTCGTGATCGGCCGGCGCGAGGGCTACCACCTCTGGGACCTCGATGGCCTCCAGCTCCAGGACCTCCACCTGAACGGAGGCACCTACAATCTGGGCCACCGTCATCCCGAGATGG
>JAOTVO010000373.1 GCA_029863355.1 Candidatus Krumholzibacteriia bacterium | reverse complement strand
GCCCATCGAGATCCCCGACCGCGCCGCGCTGGGGATGCCGTCGCACTTCGAGGCGGCGCGTGGCGCCTACGTGATGCGCGCCTATAATGAAGGCCAGCCCAAGATGGGCGTGGTGCTCGTGCAGGGCACCTCGAGCACGAACAACCTGGTGAAGATCCTCCCTCAGCTCGTCGGCGAAGGACTCAACGTCAAGGTGATCGCCGCGGTGAGCCCGCAGCTCTTCGCGTTACAGGACGAAGCCTATCGCGAGCGCACCTATGCCGCGCACGAGCGCCTCGACGCCATGGTCGTCACCAACCGCGCGCGGCGCCTCATGATGGACTGGGCCGATTTCGGCGTGACGGGTGAGTTCTGGCTCGGCTCCGACTTCGACGACCGCTGGCGCACTGGCGGCTCGGTGGACGAAGTGCTCGAGGAAGCGCACCTCTCTCCGCAGTGGATCCTCGACGGCATCCGCCGCTTCGCCAAGGCGCGCGAGAAACGGCTAAAGCGGATTCGCGAGCGGATGGGACGGCTGGAGGGCTAGCCCTATCGTGAGGGGAGCTCGACGCGCAGGTAGGGTGCCACGCGCGACACGAGCGACTCGAGGAAGCGGCGGTCGGCGGGCGTGAAGGCGTCGAAGTCGTCGCTGTCGATGTCGAGCACGCCGATCAGTTCGGAGCCTTCCATGATGGGGACGACGATCTCCGAGTTCACCGTGGGGCTGCACGCCAGGTAGCGCGGATCCTGACACACGTCGGGCACGACGATGGTGGCGCGCCCGCTCGCCGCGGCCCCGCACACGCCCTCGGAGAGCAGAATCCGGCGATGCTGCGGCGTGGGGCCGACGTACTCGTCGTTGGACAGCGTGAGCACGTCGCCGCTCAGCCGGTAGACGCCCACCCACGAAAACTTCTCGCAGTTGGCCTTGAGCCCGTACACCAGCTCGCCCACCGCCTCCTCGGGGCTATTGGCCGAGCGCACGCGCTCGAGGAGCGTGCCCTCCAGCGCGGGCGGGATGGGCTCGACGCGCAGGGTCGCACTGGGGTCGTCCTCGAGGACCGAGCGCACCGCTTCGAGGTCGGGATCGATCTTGCGCCGCGGGTGCGTCTTGAGGATCACCACGCCGGCGAGCACCAGGGCGAGCGGCCAAAAGCGCATGAAGGGCTCGGTGACGCGCGACTCGACGACGCCGGAAGTGATCAGGAACGAGACCGCGGCGAAGAGAACGATGGCCGAGCCCAGGATGACCATGAAGCCGCCCTCGCGGCTCACGGTGGAGACCGCGAGCAACCCCGCGCCGGCGACGAGCGGAATCGCCGGCCACAATGCTTCCATCTGTTGCCACTCGAAAAGGCCGAGCGTGAACAGGAGGAGGAAACCGCCGAGGAGGGCGCTGGTCAGTCCGCCGAAGAGGAGCTCGGGAGTGCGCCGGCCGCGGAAGAGGCGCAGGAGCAGCAGCCCCCCGAAGACGAGGAACACCGGCCACACGTGCTCCCAACCGAGCACGACGTGGTTGCTCACCAGGAGGAACAGCACGCCCAGCACGATGAGCGTGATGGCCAGGGTCCGTTTGCTGCGTTCGTCAGCCATGATCGGGTGCGTGCTTCCCCGGGCCCATCATACGGCACGCGGTCTTGTGCTTGCAACGGAATAGTGCGCCTGGCTACAATGGGCGCCGCAGGAGGCGGCGCGCCCGGACGCGGCGCGCCGCTTGCACAAGAAAGGCGGCTATCAACATGATCGGCGACAAAGTCAACACCCAGCCCAAGCACGTCAAGGCGGCGGGCGAGATCTACGCCCTGGTCGCCCCCTCGCTGGGCCAGCGCATGGCCTTCACCGTGGCCGGGCAGTCCGGCGCCGGCAAGTCGGAGATCGCCGTGGAGCTGGCGCGGCTCTTCGAGGAGGCGGGCCTCAAGACGTACATTTTCCAGCAGGACGACTACTTCCACTACCCGCCCCGCACCAACCACCACCGGCGCGTGGACGACATCGCGTGGGTGGGGCCGCAAGAGGTCGACCTAAAGCGCCTCGACGCGCACCTCGACGCCTTCAAGCACGCGCCCGCGCGCAACCTCGAGAAGCCGCTCGTCGTTTTCGGAGAGGACCGCATCATTACAGAACAGGTGGACCTCTCGCCGTTCTCCGTCGTGATCGCGGAGGGCACGTACACCACGTTGCTCGTTTCCGCCGACTACCGCGTCTTCATCGACCGCGACTACTTCGACACGCGCGAGGACCGCAAGGACCGCGGCCGCGAGGTCGTCGACGAATTCTCCGAGCGCGTGCTCAAGATCGAAGACGCCATCATCTCCAAGCACAGGGACCGCGCCGACATCCTAGTCGACAAGAACTTCTCCGTGCGCATGGCCGAGCGCCCGGACCGGAGCGAGGAATGATGGCGAAGGGCGCGCCCATCGACCGCATCGCCCACCTGAGCGTGCACGGTTACGTCGACCCCGAGCCCATCCTCGGGCGCACGGACACCGGCGGCCAGGTCACCTACGTGCTCGAGCTGGCCAAGCACCTGGGGCGCCTCGGCATCGAGGTGGAC
>JAOTVO010000372.1 GCA_029863355.1 Candidatus Krumholzibacteriia bacterium | reverse complement strand
CTCGGACTGCCGCGTTGATATCGCCGACCCCGCCCGGCGCGAAGCGGTGACCGGCGCGCTCGCCGCGGATAGCACGGCCTGCGTGGTTGACTTCGAGGACACTTTCTCGCCCACCTGGCAGAACTGCGTGCAAGCGCAGGCGTACCTCTACGACGCGGTGCGCGACGCGCGGGATGGCGTCCTGATCGTGCGGCCGCGCGGGTGGCACCAGGACGAGCGCCACGTGAGGGTCAGCGGCGAGCGCGTGCCCGCCGCGCTCTTCGACTTCGGTCTCTACGCGTTTCACAACGCGGGCGTGCTCCTCGCGCGCGGCGCGACTCCCCACTTCGACCTCCCCAAGCTCGAGAGCCACCTCGAGGCGCGCCTCTGGAACGAGGTCTTCGTCTGCGCACAGGAAATGCTGGAGCTTCCGCGTGGGACCTTGCGCGCCACCGTCCCCGTGGAGACGGTCCTCGCCGCCTTCGAGACGGACGAGATCGTGTGGGAGCTGCGCGAGCACCTGGCCGGGCTGCGCTTCGAGCGGTGGAACTATGTCTTCAGCTTCGTCAAGCGCTTCCGCAACCGCGCCGAGTTCGTGCTCCCGGACCGCGCGCAGCTCGCGATGACGCGGCCGTTCCTGCGCGCGTGCGTGCGCCTGCTCGCGCGCACGTGCGAGCGCCGCGGGACGCGCGCGGTGGGTGTCGCCCGCCTCCCGGCGCGCGACGAAGCGCCCGTCGCCGCCGCTGACCTCCTCGCCGTGCCCGAGGGCACGCGCAGCCAGCGCGGCCTGCGCCGAAACGTCTGCGCCGGCGTCCGCACGCTGGAGGCGTGGCTGCGCGGCGAGGGACGCGTGGCCGTCCGCGGCCGCACCGATGACATCGTCACCGCGGAGGTCGCGCGCGCGCTGGTGTGGCAGTGGATCCGCCACGGCGCCGCGCTCTCGGACGGGGGGCGCGTGACGCGCGCGCGGGTGGCACGGATCATCGCCGAGGAGACGCGGACCCTGGAGCGCGCCGCGGAAGCGAGGGGCCTCGCCGAGCATCGCTTCTCCGTGGCCGCCAAGCTCTTCGCCGAATTGGCCATCGGCGACGAGTTCCCCGAGTTCGCGGCTGCGCTCGCGTACGGCCTGCTGGAGTAGCACCTCCCCCCGAAGCGGCTACAGCCGTCCCTCCCGGCACCACCCGGCCAGCGCTTCCACCCATAGCGGATGCTCGTTGAGGCAGGGGATCTGCGCGAAGGCTTCCCCGCCCTCGGCGAGGAAGGCCTCCTTGCCGCGCATCCCGATCTCCTCGAGCGTTTCCAGGCAGTCGGAGACGAAGGCCGGACAGATGACGAGGAGCTTCTTGACGCCCTTTTGTGCGAGGCGGCGAATCTCGCCCTCGGTCGTGGGCTCGAGCCACTTGTCGCGGCCCAGGCGCGACTGGAAGGCGACGCCGTGGCGCTCGGGGGGGATGCCAGCATGCTCGACGAAGGCGGCGGTGGTGCGCAGCACCTGCGCGCGGTAGCAGGTCTGGAAGGCGAGCGAGGGCGAAGCGCAGCAAGTGTCGCTCCGCAGGCAGTGCTTGCCCGTGGGGTCGGTCTTGCGCAGGTGGCGCTCGGGCAGGCCGTGGTACGAGAAGAGCAGGTGGTCGTAGCCGTCTGCGAGGTGCGGCCGCGCGCTCTCGGCAAGTGCCTCGATGTAGCGGGGGTGGTCGAAGAAGGGCGGGAGCACCACCAGGCGCACGCGCGGCGCCAGGCGCGCCACCGCGGCGCGCGCGTCCACCACTGCCGTCTCCACCGTGGACATGGCGTAGTGCGGGTAGAGCGGAACGAAGAGGATTTCCTCGAGATCGTCCCCGGCGCGCTCGAGGATCTCGCGCACGCCCGCCTCCGTGGACGGCTTGCCGTAGCGCATGCCGAGCGCCACCGGTTCATCGAGGCGCTCCTGCACGGCGGCGGCGAGGCGGCGGCTTAGCACGACGAGCGGCGAGCCCTCGTCCCACCAGATGGAGCGGTAGGCGTGCGCACTCGCCTGCGGGCGCTTGGGCAGGATGAACGCGCTGACGATCAGGCGCCGCAGTGGCCACGGAAAATCGAGCACGCGGCCGTCCATCAGGAACTCGTCCAGGTAGCGGCGCACGTCCGCCACTTCGGGGCTGTCGGGGGAGCCGAGGTTTCCCAGCAGGATCGCGCGCCGCGCCATCGGCTACTCCACGACCTCCACGCCCTTCCAGAAGGCGATGTAACGCTCGATCTCCTTGGCCGCGGGTTTGGTCTGCGGGTAGGTAAACGCCGCGTCGGCGTTGATCTTGCCGCCGGCCTCGACGTGGTAGTAGCTCGCCGTCCCCTTCCACGGGCACACGCTCTGCGTGGCACTCGGCTTCAGGTAGTCGGTATGCACACCATCCGGCGGGAAGTAGTGCCTTCCCTCCACCACGAGCGTCTCCTCGCTCTGTGCGATCACCACACCGTTCCACACCGCCTTGGGCATGCCGTCTCCTTCGGGAATGTCCCCGTAATATGGCTCAGCCGAGCCGCGCGCGCACGAGATTCTCCGCCCCGCCCGCCACGATCAGCTCCTGC
>JAOTVO010000066.1 GCA_029863355.1 Candidatus Krumholzibacteriia bacterium | reverse complement strand
TCGGCCACGCGACCCACGTCTACCGGCCCAAGCGCAAGTAGTCGCCGCTCACCTCAGGAGCACCATTCGTTCCGTCTCGGTGTAGTCTCCAGCCTCCAACCGGTAGAAGTACACCCCCGAGGCGGCCGCGCGGCCCGCATCGCTGCGGCCGTCCCACGTCGCCTCGCGCCGGCCCGCCGGCTCGGCGGCCCCCGAGCGGAGCACGCGCACCACGCGCCCGGACACGTCGTAGACGCGGAGCGTTACGCGCGCGTCGCCCGCGAGGTCGTAGCGAATCGTCGTCGCCGGGTTGAAGGGGTTGGGCACGTTCTGGTGGAGCGCGAAGCGGGCCGGCAGCGGCTCCTCTCTCACGCCCGTCGCCGTCTCCATTCCCGAAGCCTCACCCTCGTTGCCCGAGAAGTCCACCGCGGACACCTTGTAGTGATGCGACCAATCGCCCGACGGGTCGGTCCACGCGTGGACGCTCGTTTGGTGGAGCAGATTGCCCGGCGCGGGCACGAACCCGGGATCGGTGCCGCGGTAGATGTTGAAATAGTCGAAGTCGGGCTCGGCGGCCTCGTCCCAGGCCAGCGCATTCCCGCCGCCCGTGTTGTAGGCGACGCTCAAGCCGCTCGGCGGCGCCGGCGAGAGGTTATCCACCGAGTAGCCGCTGTCGGGGCGCGAGTCGAAGTAGAGGAACGGATCCGACGTCGCGGTGCGGATCATGAAAGCCGACCAGCACATCCCCGCCGCGATGGTGGAGTCGCAGAGCGTCGGCGCGATGAACTGGTAGACCGAATCCCCGTGCGCCGGCACGCTGCCCAGGTAGTCCCAGCCGTCCGTGAGCGGTGCCGCCGACGCGCTCGCGGCGAGGAAGGCGTCCTGCCGGCGGTGCACCTCGTACTCGGTGACGGCGATCGTATCGGCGGGCGCGTCCCATTGCGAACGCTCCCATCGCAAGCGCACCTGACCGCCCTGGTCGTGGCCGATGTCGGCAATAGAAATGATGCCGGCCGTCTCGCCGAAGCAGCCGCGGCCGTGCACGCCCATCTGGCCGCACGCCGCGAGGCACGGCGAGGAGCCGGCCAGATGGTAGTTGCCGGATGCCACGTCGCAGAACTCCGGGTCGGCGGAGATGTTGCCGTTGGTTCCCAGCTGGCCGGCGTAGGATCCGACCCAGTCACCGCCCGCGTTTCCGTAGATATCGGTGCACGTGAAGGTGATGGGGTTGTTGACCCAGAAGGGGGCCGGCCCCAATCCGAATGCGACGATCGAACGGTTGACCTGCACCAGAATACCATTGGCAAAGACGGCGCCAACGGTTAGTACGCCCTCGTTTCCAACCAAGGTGCACTGGTCGAATACCATCGGAGGATAGGACGGGGGCAATGCGTAGTCGGCGCGGACCGCACCGGCGTAGCTGGCTTCGTTATTGGCAAACACACACCGCGTGAAGACGGGAGAGGAGTTCTGGCTCCTGACCGCGCCTCCGCCAATGAGCCACGCCCAGTTGTCCGAGAACACGCAATCGGTGACGCGGAGGGGACCCGTGGCCGATATCCCGCCCCCTGCGCTATTACCTGTGTTGCCGATGAATGCGCAGTCGGTGATCGTGAGGTCGGAATTGGGCGCGTACAGACCCCCGCCCTCGGCGGTGGTATTGCCGGCCGTCATCGTGATGCCGTCGATCACCGTTCCGGCGGCTGCGTTCGGGCAGTACATGACGCGGTCCAGGTCCTGGGCATCGATGGTGACGCAATCGGCCAGGCCGGTCTGGCTGCGCAGCACGACGCCTGACTTCATGGTGATGTTGTACTCGTAGTACGTGCCGCAATCCACGGCGACGGTGTCTCCGGCGAGGGCCGAGTCGATGCCGGCCTGGATGGTGGGCGCGTCGGTGGGGACGAGCCACGTCCGCGCCCGGGGCGCCGCGGAAGCGATGAGGGCCGAGGCGAGGATTAACCAAGCGATGATTTGGTGGTGTCGCATGACCGGACCTCCGGATGGGTGAATCCAATTTCACACGTGCGTCCTTGATTATCCGCCAACCGCTCGGCTGGTTAAATGATGCATGTGCATCATTCGCGCGTCCAAGGGCGGGGCCGGCGCCGGCGTTCGTTACCAGCGACCGCGCAGTGACACGAGCGCGAAGGCGGCCAGGTACACGCCGGCGGCGATCAGCAGCGCGGCGGAGAAGCCGTAGGTGATGGCGACGAGGAGGACCGCGGTCGCGCCCAGGACGGAGGCGGCGCCGTTGACGGCGAAGGCCCAGTCGACGCGCTCGCCCACGCGCAGCGCGCCCTTGGGGAAGGGCATGCCCATGAAGAAACCCAGCGGCGCCACGAAGAGCGCGGTCACCACCGCGCGCATGGGCAGGGGGAGAAACACGAGCGCCGTCGTTAGGCGCGGGAGCACGAAGACGTCCAACACGAGCCAGAGCACGATGCCCAGGAATGCGGCTCGCGTGGAGACGCGCTCGGACACGCGGCTGCCGACGCCGGAGGCGACCAGCAGCACGAGCAGCACCGTGGCGATACTGTAGACCGACGCACCGATGAACAGCGTGTACTTCTGGATGAGAACGACCTCGACCGCCATGAACGCCACGCCGATGGCGAAGAAGTAGAGCCAGGGGACGGGGCGCAGCTTCTCTCCGCGCTGCAGGTACGGCAGCAGGTTGAGGGGCACCACGAGCACGAGGACGGCGGCGAGGATGACGAGGATGGTGAGCTTCGAGAGCGGGAAGCCGGAGAACTCGGCGTAGGTGCCCACCCGTTCGAGCTTGTCGCGGTCGAGGTTGCGCCACAGCCCCATCTGCGCGATGAAGGGGCGGTCGTCGGTGCAGGGCGAGATGTTCACGCCGGCGGAATCGGCCATGGCGCGCCACCCCTCGCCGACGATCCGGGCCACGAGGTTGTCACGGAGCGAGTCCGGCGCCGGGTAGAGCGGGTGGATGTGCTGCTGGTATTCGGGGGTCAGCTCGCCGTAGGCACGGTAACGGAAATCCTCGGTGAGGGGCCGCTTCGACACGAGGAGCAGGTTGCGCCGCAACCGGGGCAGGTTGTAGACGGCGAAGTGCTCGCCCGGACGCTCGACCCCCACGTCGGCGAGCGCGTCCACCAGCGCGCTCACCAGGCGCGGCATGTACACCTGGTGCTCCATGGAGAGGAAGCCGCCGTCGCTGAGCGCGTTCCAGTAGTCCGCGAACGCCTCCCTGGTGAACAGGTAGTTCTCCGTCAGCGCAAAGGCGCCCGAGCCCAGGGCGGCCCACGTGTTGGAGCTGAGCGAGTAGATCACGTCGAAGGTGTTGCGGTGACGCCGCACGTAGGTGCGCGCATCCTCTGTCACCACGCGCACGCGCGGGTCGCGATAGATGTGCCCGGAGTACTCTGCCATGGTGATCACGCGGCCCGTCGAGTCGACGACCGCCGAGTCGCGCGTCACGTAGCCGGAGGGATCGCCCTCGGTCATCATGCGGTTGATGTGACCGTTCACCTCGACGGCGTGGATCTCCGTCGCCCCCTTGTCCAGCGCCTGCAGGACATCCATCCCGCCGCCCGAGCCGAGCGAGAGGAAAACGCAGGAGTCGAACTGGGCGACCAGGTAGCCGGCGTCGATGTCCCAGCGCGAGTTCTCCGGGTCCGCGTACCACTGGTCCCAGTCCCCGTCGAAGGGGACGACGGGCGTGTTGGCCACGTTGTCGACGTTGATCCCGCGGTAGTTCCCCCCGAAGTCGTAGACCTTGACCTTCGCCATCGCGTCCCAGTGCTTGTAGATCACCGGCGCGCGCTCTTCGCGCGGGGCCTCCAGGAGCGCGTCCGCCCGGGGGATGAGCACGGCCAGCGCGACCACCAGCGCGAAGGGCAACGTCTTCCACCAGCGGCGAGATACCAGGAGCGCGGCGACGAGCACGGGCAGCGCGGACAGAAAGACCACCACCTGCGTTCCGATCGCGTTCATCGCCCATACAGAGAGCAGCACGCCCGCGCCCGCGCCCAACAGGTCGGCCGCGTAGAGGCGCGGCATCTCGGCGCTGTGGCGCCGGAAGATCCAGGCCAGCGCGACGCCGACAAAGAAGAACGCCGCGCCCAGGAGCAGGATCGTGGCCAGGAACCGTCCCGCCATCGCCCAGCTGGCGAAGAGCACCTGGAAGTCCAGCCCCAGCCGGAACACCAGCGCGGGGCCGGCCAGCGCCGCGAGGCCGGCGAGCGAGAGCGAAACGCCGAGCGCGGATTCCCGCCCCAGCACCGGGCAGAGGCGCAGCGCCAGCGCGCCCAGCCCCAATCCCATCACCGCCAGGGAGAGCGTCAAGAAGGCGAAGGTGTAGAAGAACTCCGCGGAGAAGATGCGCGTCCACGCCAATTCCAGCGCCAGCAGCGTGGCCGAGGCCAGGGCGATCACGACGAGCCGGTGGCGGTCCATGGCTCGTATTACGGAGCCATGCGTCTGTTGTTGCGCGATGCGATGCGGTTCAGTCCCGCCCGCCCGCCGGCGCCGCCTCCGCGCCGCGCTCCGGCGTCTCCAGCGGGTGGCCGACCAGGCGGGCGGCCAGCCTTTTCAAGTCCTCGAGGATCATGTAGCTCACGGGCACGATCACCATCGTAATGAAGGTGGCGAAGACCACGCCGAAGGCGAGCGACACCGCCATGGGAATGAGGAACTTGGCCTGCATGCTGCGCTCGAGGAGGAGCGGCGTGAGGCCGGCGAAGGTGGTGAGCGAAGTGAGCAGGATGGGCCGGAAGCGCTGCACACCGCTCTGGAAGACGGCCTCGGCCAGCGGCATGCCCTCGCGGCGGCGCTGGTTGATGAAGTGCACGAGCACGATGGAGTCGTTGACGACCACACCGGTGAGTGCGACCAGCCCGAACATGGAGAGGATGGTGAGGTCGAGCCCCATGATGACGTGCCCCCAAACGGCGCCCACGAAGCCGTAGGGAATCACGGACATGACGAGCAGGGGCTGGACGTACGAACGGAACGGAATCGCCATCAGCGCATAGATGAAAATCAGCGCGAAGAGGAACCCGCGCCGGAGGCCGGCCATGGTGTCGGCCTGCTCGCGCTGCTCGCCCTCGAAGGAGTAGGCCACGTCCGGGTAGTCGGCGAGGATGGCGGGGAGCGCGTTCGCCTTGAGGTCCGCGATCACCTCGGCGGCGTTGCCCTTGGTCTCGTCCACGTCGGCGGTCACGTTGATGGCGCGGCGGCGGTCGACGCGCCGAATCGATGAGAAGCCGCGTCCCCATTCGGCTTCGGCCACGAGCGAGAAGGGCACGTCGAGACCGCTCGTCGTGCGGATGCGCATGTTCTCGAGGTCGCCGATGGAGCGTCGCCCTTCACTGGGATAGCGCACCATGATGCGCACGTCGTCGCGCCCGCGCTGGATGCGCTGGGCCTCCTCGCCGTAGAAGGCCTGGCGCACCTGCCGGCCGAGGTCGGCGAGCGTGATCCCGTAGGCCTCGGCGGCGGGCTTGACGCGGAGCTTGACCTCCTGCTTGCCGCTGCGGAACGAGTCGGCGATGTCGAACACGCCCTCGTATTTCACGAGCTCCTGCTTGAGCCGCTCGGCCACCCCCTCGAGCCGGTCGACGCGCAGCCCGGTGAGCTGGACGTTGACGGGCTCGCCGGGCGAGAAGATGCTGGACATGAACGACAGCTCGAGCACGTCGGGGATGGGTGGGGTGGTCTCGCGCCAGCGGCGCACGACCTCCGCGCTGGAAATGTCGCGCGTCTCGGCCGGCTCGAGCTCCATGACGATCTCGCCGAGGTTGCTCTGCGCAAAGAGACTCGGGTCGCCCCCCATGGGGCCGCGCTGCGCCCGGTAGGGCTGCTCGCCCACGGTCGTGTAGATGTACTTGATGGGGTTGGGCTCGCCCTCGGGAACTTCGGCGGCGAGCGCGTCGCGCAGGCGCAGGGCCGCGTCCTCCACCGCGCGCACCGCCTCCTCGGTGGTCTCCACGGAGACGCCCGGGGGCATGGTGATCGCCGCCGAAACAAAGTCGCTCTCCACGTTGTGGAAGAAGACGAACTTGACCCACCCCGCTCCCACCACACCCGCGGTGACCATCAGCGTGACCGTGGCCCAGGCGAGCGTGGCGTAGCGGAACTCCAGACCGAGCCTCAGCGAGGGCTTGTAGACGCGCTCGACGAAGCGGTCCATCTTGGCGGCGAACCCGGTCTGGAAGCGCTTCCAGCGGCGCGCGATGGGGCCGGTGTCGGCGCGGCGGCGCGAGTAGGCGAGGTGCGACGGCAGGATGAAGAGCGACTCGACCAGCGAGAAGACGAGCGTGGCGATGACAATGATGGGCACCACGCGCATGAACTTGCCCATCACGCCGGCCACGAACAGAAGCGGTGCGAAGGCGGCGATGGTGGTGAGCACGCCGAAGATGACGGGCATGGCCACCTCGATCGTCCCCGCGGTCGCGCCGGCCACGCCCTTCTCGCCCGCCTCGAAGCGCTTGTTGATGTTCTCCCCGATGATGATGGCGTCGTCCACCACGATCCCCAGCACGACGATGAACGCGAAGAGCGAGATGAGGTTGATGGTGACGCCCAGCGATGGCATCAGCCAGAACGCGCCGAGGAAGGAGATGGGGATGCCCAGGCTCACCCACCAGGCCAGGCGGAAGCGCAGGAACAGGGCCAGGATGACGAGCACGAGGATGTAGCCGGCGCGCGCGTTGCGGATCATGAGGTCGAGGCGGCTCTTGAGGATGCGCGAGTAGTCGTTGAACGGCGTGAGCGTGATGCCTTCAGGCACGCGGGCCTGCGCACCGGCCACGTACTGCTTGACCTTCTTGGCGATGTCGAGCGGGTTCTGGTCGCCCACGCGGAACACGCGCACCGCCGTGGCCGGCTCGCCCGTGAAGCGCGCCGACTGGTCGGTCTCCGCGAAACCGTCGACCACGCGCGCCACGTCGCCGAGGAGCACGCGCGACCCATCGGGGCGCGTCAACAGGACGAGCGCCTCGAACTCCCGGCCGCGGTAGGCCTGGCCCTTGGTGCGCAGGAGGATCTCGCCGCCCTCGGAGCGAATCGAGCCGCCGGGCATGTCCAGCGACGAGCGCCGCACCGCGTTGGCGACGAAATCGAAGGTGATATCGTACCGGCGCAACGCTTCCTCGGACACCTCGATGGAGATCTCGTAGGGGCGCGACGAGACCACCACGACCTGGCTCAGGCCCGGCATCTGCGTGAGCTCGTCGCGCACCATCTCGGCCACGTGCTTGAGCGACGCCTCGTCGGCGTCGCCGGATACGGCCACGTCGATCACCTGGCGCTGGTTGGTCACCTCGGCGATCACGGCCTTCTCCGTCTCCTCGGGGAAGGTGTCGATGGCGTCGACGCGCGCCTTGATGTCGTTCAGGAGCTCGCGCACGTCGGCGCCCAGTTCGAGCTCCACCATGACGCTCCCCGACCCTTCCGAGGCGGTCGAGGTGAGGCGCTTGATGCCCTCGAGGTCGGCGACGGCTTCTTCGATCTTCACGCACACGCCCTCCTCGACCTCTTCGGGCGCGGCCCCCAGGTAGCGCACGGAGATCTGGATCAGGTCGAGGGAGACCTCGGGGAACACTTCGGTGGTGATGGCGGGGATGGTGAGGATGCCCGCCGCGACGATGAGCGCCATCAGGAGATTGGCGACGACGTGATTCTCGCAGAACCAGGCGATGGCGCGGTTCATTGCGCGCCTCCGGTGGAAGCGGCCTCCGGCGCGCCCGTGGGCGCCGCGCCGTCGAGGGCGCGCACCTTCATGCCGTCGGTTACCGCTTCCAGCGTGGAGATGCACACGCGCTCGCCGGCGGCGAGCCCGGCGGAGACCACGACCTCGTCGCGACTGGCGCGCAGGACCTCGACACGCCGGAAGCGCAGCCGGTCCTCGCCGTCCACTACATACACGGTCTCGCGCCCGCGCAGCGCGGCGCGGGGCAGCACCACCGCGTCGGGCACCTCGAGGCCGAGGATCTCCGCCTCGACGAAGAGCCCGACGGGCAGCGGCGACTGGCCGCCAGCGCGCCCGTAGGGATCGTCGACCCGTGCCACCACGTGCACCATGCGCGTCATCGGATCGATCTCGCCCTCGACGCGCACGATTTGCCCCCACCACTCGCGACGCGCGCCGGCGAAATCGGCGGACAGCCGCACCTGCGGTCCCAATCGCCGGCTGGGCTCGTCGCGGTAGTCGACGGGCAGATCGAGGTAGGCGAGATCGGCGTCGGCGATGGGCAGGCGGATCTCGGCGTAGTCGATCGCGTAGACGCGCGCCGCGGGGGTACCGGGAGTCACGTAGCGGCCGACGTCCACCAGCTTGTCGCGCACGCGGCACACGTAGGGAGCGCGGATATTGGTGCGAGCGAGGTTCCGCTCCGCTTGCCGGAGGGCTGCTTCGGCGGCCGCCAGCTCGGCCCGCGATTCTTCGAGCTGTAGCTCGCGCGTGGCGAGCGGCGACTCCTTGCCCTCACCCAGCTCGGCCCATTCCTCGCGCGCGACCTCGGCCCGCGCTTCTTCCGTCTGCAAGAGCACCTTGGCCTGGGCGACGCGCCCGCGCGCCGACACGACGGCGAGCTCGTAGTCGACCGGATCGATGGAGACGAGTACGTCGCCCTTCTGGAAAAAACCGCCGGAGGCGAACGCGGGCGCGGTGGACACGATGCGCCCCGCCACCTCGGCGACTAGCGCCGACTCGGTGCGCGGAGTCACCGTACCGTTAGCGCGCACGGTGAGGCGCACGGCGCGCGGCGTCATGGAGAGCACGCGCACCAGCGGCGCGTACTCCTCCGGCGGACGCGTGGGCGGGCTCTTGCGCGAGCTCACCATGACGGCGGTGAGGCCGGCGCCCGCGACGAGGATGGCGAAGGGGAGGATGATCCTGAGTCGTTTCCTGCTCACCGCGAGCCTCCAGGGGATGAGTTCTGCGAGATATTCGTCGTGCGATCGAGGAAGTCGCGCCAGTCCTGCGTGAGGTCGAAGCCGCCACCCAGCGCGAGGTGCAGGTTGATGCGCGCGTCGAGCCGCTGCCGGCGCACCGTGATCAGCTCGATCTGCGAGGAGAGCGCCTGCCGCTGCGTCTCCAGCACGGTGATGTAGTCGACCAATCCGGCCACGTACTGCCGCTCGGCCATGCCCTGCGCGGCCTCTGACTGCAGCGCCGCCTCTTCCAGATGGCGCGCGCGCTCGGCCAGCGCGCCCTCGGCAACGATCGCCGTCTCCACCTCGCCGAAGGCGCGCAAGAGCGCTTGCACGTAGGCGACGAGCGCCTGATCGGCGGCCGCGTGCGAGCGCGCCAGGTTGGCGCGCAGCCGCCCGCCCTGGAAGATGGGCTGGACCAGGCCGGCGGCGATGCTCCACACGCCGAAGTCGAGGTCCACGAGATCCTCGATGTCGTTGCTCAGCGTGCCCGCGCTGCCGGTGAGCGTGATGCGGGGGAAGAACGCGCGCCTCGCCTCGCCCACGCGCGACTCGGAGGCGGCGTAGCGCCGCTCGGCGGCGAAGAGGTCAGGACGCCGGATGAGCAGGTCGGCGGGCAGTCCCGCTGGCACGTCGCCCACCACCGGCGGCAGCTCGGCACCGGCCGAGAAGGCCGCCGCGGGATAGCGCGCCAGCAGAATCTCCAGGCCGCGCGTGGCGGCGTCCATCTGCTGGCGGCGCAGTTCCAGGAGCGCGCGCGACTGCGCGAGCGTCGTGAGCGCGATGCGCAGGTCGAGCGCCGGCCGCACGCCCTCTTCGTAGCGCCGTCGCACGAACTCGGCCGAGCGCTCGAAACTCTCCACCGTCGCCTCGGCTAGACGCAGCTGGGCGCGCGCCTCCACCACGGCGAAGTACGCCTTGGCCGTCTGCCCGGCGATCGACAGGCGCGCGCTGGCCAGGTCCGCGGCGCTCGCCTGCGCGTCGGCGAGCGCGGCGGACTTGGCTTTGCGCACGCGGCCCCACAGGTCGATCTCCCAGGAGAGGTCGAGTGAAGCGCCGAAGGAGCTGCTGCGCGACTGGATCACCTCGGGGGCGCCCGGAATGGGGATCCCGATGATGTTGCTCTGCGTGCGTGACCCGCGCGCGGCGGCGCTGAGCTGCGGCCAGAGGTCGGCGCCGGCGGCGCGCGCGGTGGCCGCCGCGGCCTCGACGCGCGCCGCCGCCGCCAGTATGTCGAGGTTTTGTGCGAGCGCCTCCTCGACCAGAGAATCGAGCCGGGCGTCGGCGAATCCGCGCCACCAGTCCGTCACTGGCGGCGGCCCGGTCGTGTCCGGCTCCGCGCCGGGCGCCGCCGTCCACGCCGGCGGGGCCTCGACGGTGAACTCGGGAGGCTTGCGCTCGGGCGCGGACGCGCACGCGAGCGCGAGCGCCAGGACGGCGACGCCCGGAGACGCACGCTTCACGAGGGTTCCTTTCCGGCCGCCAGGGGCGCCCCGGCGCGCAGACCCGCGGCGGCGAAGCGCACTAGGCGGCGCGCCGTCTCCTCCGGTTCGCCACGCCGGAACAGCACGTCGTCGCCGGCGCGAAAGGCGCAGGGCATGACGACGCCGAAGGCCATGGCGCCGATGACGAAGTGCATGCGCCAGAAGATCTCCTCTTCGTCGAGGTGCGGAAGCGAACGCGACAGGGCGCCGAGAAACCGGCTGGCCGTTGCGCCGAAGGTGTGGAGCACGCTCTCGTGCAGGTCGTCGTCGGCGTCGATGATCACCCGGCCCAGCAGGCGCGGGAGGAGGGAGGCGGTGGGCTCCGGGTCGAGGTGCTCGAGCACCGGACGGACGAACGCGTCGACGACGTCCTCGACGGGGACCGCCCCGCCGCCGTGGCGCGCCTCCAGCGCGGTGAGGCGCCGCAGGCGCTCGGCGTTGACCGGTTCCGCGCGCCGCGCCAGGACCGCCGCCACGAGGCCGGCGCGCGAGCCAAAGTGATAGTGGATCGCCGCCGTGTTGACACCTGCCGCCTTGATGATCGCCCGCAGGGATGTAGCTGCAAACCCTTTGGTAGCAAAGAGTTGCTCTGCAGCGTCGAGAATGGTGTCCTTCGTGGAATCGGCCATGCGCGTCTAACCCGGATCAATCGAGTGATTGAATTATACGCTTGATTCAGCCGGTGTCAAGCGGGTGCTCGGTTTTTTGTTGGGGGGGTGCGTCCTACCGCGGATAGACCAGGCGGTGCAGCGTGTCGAGGTGGTACTGGACGTCCTCCGGGACCCTCATGCCGCCCGAGCCGGTGAACTCCATGGTGACGTAGCTTTCGAGGAAGTCGTAGGCCATGCGCGCGTACGGGGAACTGGGGCGCGTGC
>JAOTVO010000065.1 GCA_029863355.1 Candidatus Krumholzibacteriia bacterium | reverse complement strand
TCTACGAGCCGGCGGGGCGGGAGGGCGGCGAACTGCTGGCAGCCGCGGGCCAGCCCAAGCGCGCCTTGGCGTGGTTCGAGGAGCTCCTCGGCCAGCAGGACGTGGACGATCGGTCCGCCATCTACGTGCTGGCGGTCGAGGCGGCCTACGCGGCGGGCGACGACGGCGCGGTGGCGCGACTCTCGGACGATTACGCCACGCGCTACCCGGAGACGTTCGCGCCGCAGATGGCGTACACGCGTGCGCGCTCGGCGCTGCGCACGGGGCGGCACGCGCAGGCGCTGGAGGAGGCGAATCGCATCGAGCAGATCGCGGTGGGGACGGAGTGGGCGCGCGCGGCGCCTCGCCTGCGCGGCGGCGCCTATCTGGGCATGGGCGAGCCGGCGCGCGCCATCGACGAGCTTTCGCTCTTCGTGGCGATCTCGAGCGACAGCGCGGCGCGCTGCGACGTGCTGAAGGAGATCGCGCAGGTCGGCTTCACCGCTGCGCGCGACACCACCGCCGCCCTGGACGCCTTGGAGCGGCTGCTCGACGTGGAGCGGCGCGCACTCCCCGGCGAGATGCTCTCGGTGGCGCTCGCCTACGAGGGCGCGGGCCGCTTCGGCGACGCGGCCCGGCACCACCGCGACCTGGCCGCGCGCCACCCGCTCTCCGAGGAGGCCGCGGAGGCGGAGGCCCGCCTCGCCTTCCTCGACGAGTTCGCCGTGACCGATTACGCCGCTGCCGTCGCCGCGCTGGATGGGCGCATCTCCGAGATCGCGGGGGCGGGCGCGAAGGGGCTGCTGCTCCTCGTGGAGGCGCGCGTCGAGGTGCTCAAGGACTTCGAGGGCGCGCTGGCGCTTTGCGAGCGCATCGAGAAGGGGACCAAGGTCGACGAGACGCGCACGCACGCCACCTACCTGCGCGGCCTCTGCCACGCGAAGATGGCACGGCGCGCCCTGGGTGCCCGCGGCGGCAAGGACGCCGCGAAGACCGCGCGCGACCACGCCAAGCGAGCGGACGCCGCGTGGAAGGATCTGTCCGGCGGCGGCTCGCCCTGGGCGGTGGCCGCCGCCTTCGAGCGCGCGCTGCTCGAGGCCGACTTGGATCGCGTCGACGTGGCGGCAGCCGAGGCCCTGATGAACGCGCACCCGGAAGCGCCGGAGAGCGCGCGTCTGGCCGAGCGGCTCGGCGACCACTTCGCCGAATCGGCGTCGAACGAGGACCTCGCCCGCGCGGCCGCCTTCTACGAGCGCGCGGCGCGCGCGCGGCCGGACTCGCCGGCGCTCTCGCTCAAGCTGGCCACGGCACGCGCGCGTGCGGGCCGGTGCGAGGAGGCGCTGCCCGAACTCGAGCGGATCGCGCGCGACCAGCGCTCGCGCACGGGCCTGCGCGCGTCGTACGAAGCCGGCGCGTGCCTGCGCGAGCTCAAGCGCCCCCGCGAGGCCGCCCCCTACTTCGACCGCGTGGCCCAGCGCGATCCCAACGGAAACTTCGGCACGGGCGCGATGCTGCAGGCGGGCGATTGCTTTTACCTGCAGCGCGACTTCGAGGGCGCGCTCGATCGCTACGCCCGCGCCGGACGCGCCGCACCCAGCGAAGCGCGGCGCTGGGAGGCGGGTTACCGCGCCGGGCTGGCCCTGCGCGGGCTCGGCCGCGACGCCGACGCACTGGCCCGTTTCCAGGCCTGCGTGGCCTCCGATCAGGGCGGCGCGTCGCGCCCGCGCGCGTACCAAAACGCCGTGGAAACGGCCGGCGCCCTGGGCGACGGCGACCGGCAGGTGGCACTCATCGAGACCTGGATCACGGAGTTCCGCCCCGAGGAGAGTGCGGAATCCGCCGCCGCGGCGGCGACGCTGGCGCGGCTCTACCTCGAGCGCGACCAGGCCAAGGAGGCGCTCGCGCTCGCCCAGCGCCTGGCGCGCGCCGGCGACAAGGACGCGGCGGAGCCGCGCGCGCTGGAAGCGATGGCCCTCTACCGGCTGGGCCGGACGGGGGACGCCGACCAGGCGCGGGCGCGGGTGGTAACGCTGGCGGGCGCGGAGTCGCCGCTGGTGCAGGAGATCGGCGTGGAAGCCGCCCGCTATCACTACGACGCCAAACGCTTCGCCGAAGCGGCGGCGGCCGTGCGCCCCTTCGCGGAAAGCTGCAGCGGCGAAGGGGCCTGCGAAGGGGCGCGCTACCTCTACGCCCTCGCACTGTTCGGCGCGCAGCAGATGGAGAAGGGAAGTGCGGTGGCGCAGTCGTTCTTCCGCGACTACCCGCTCTCGCCGCGCACCAGCACGCTGCACCTGCGCATGGGCAACGTGCTCGCCGCGTCGGGCAGGCCCAACGAGGCCGTCATCCACTACCGCGAGGCGGTGGAGACCACCCGCGACGACGCCACCGCCTTCGACGCGCTCAAGAACCTGGGGCTCACCTACCACAAGATGGAGCGCTGGCGCGACGCCGAGCAGGTGTGGTATCAGGTGCTCTCGCGCTACGGCGATAGGCCATACGCCACCGAGGCCGCGCTCAACGTGGGCCGCTGCCGCATGGAGCGCGGCGATTACGCGGGCGCGATCGACGCCTACGAAAAGTCGCTGCCGCTTTTGCAGGGCGAGGATCGCGCGCGCGCGTTCTACTGGATGGGCCAGTCCTACGAGCAGCTCGGCGACTATCAGTCGGCCGTGGTCGAGTACCTCAAGGTGCCCTACCTCTCGTCGGCGGGCGGCATGTGGGTGGTCACCGCGCAGCTGCAGGCGGCCCAGTGCTACGCGAGGATCGAGCGGCCGGAAGCGGCGCGGGAGATCTACGAGAAAGTCATCCGCGCGCACGGCGCCGGCAGCAGCTGGGGCAAGCTGGCGCAGAAGGGCCTCGACGCCCTGCGCGCGCCATCGGGCGAGGGGTCAGGCGGCTCGGGTCCATGAAGACGCAGCGCGATCTCGTCATCCGGGGCGCCCGGGAGCACAACCTCAAGAACATCAGTCTGACGATTCCGCGCAATCGGTTCGTCGTCGTGACGGGATTGAGCGGTTCGGGCAAGTCGTCGCTGGCCTTCGACACCATCTACGCCGAAGGGCAGCGCCGCTACGTGGAGAGCCTGTCCGCCTACGCACGCCAGTTCCTGGGCCAGATGGAGAAGCCCGACGTCGACCGCATCGAGGGACTCTCGCCCGCCATCTCCATCGAACAGAAGACCAGCTCGCGCAACCCGCGCTCCACCGTGGGCACCATGACGGAGATCTACGACTATCTCCGGCTGCTATACGCGCGCGTGGGCACGGCGCACTGCCCGCGCTGCGGGCGCGCCATCGCGCAGCAATCCATCGCACAGATACAGGACCGGATCCTCGCGCTGCCGGACGGATCGCGCGTATCCATCCTCGCGCCGCTGGTGCGCGGACGCAAAGGCGAGCACCGCAAGGTGCTCGAGGGGGCGGCCAAGCAGGGGTTCGTCCGCGTGCGCGTCGACGGCGAGCTGCTGGACGTCTCCGAGGTGCCCGCGCTCGACAAGCGCAAGAAGCACCATATAGAGGTGGTCGTGGATCGCTTCACCGTCTCGGCCAAGCACGCGCGCCGCGTGGCCGACTCGCTGGAGACGGCGGCGCGCTTCTCCGGCGGCCTGGTGCTCGTGTCGGCGGCGGGCGAGGAGCGCCTCTACAGCCAGCACCTCGCCTGCGCGTACTGCGACGTGAGCTTTCCCGAGCTCTCGCCGCGGATGTTCTCGTTCAACTCGCCCTACGGCGCCTGCGAGGCCTGCGGCGGCCTGGGCGCGCGCAGGGATTTCGCCGAGGAGCTGATCGTCCCCGACGCGTCGCTGCCGCTCCGCGAGGGCGCGCTCGCCCCCATGGGCCAACTCAAGGGGGACTGGGGACGCTCGCAGCTCGAGGCGCTGGGCGCGCTGGTCGGTTTCAACCTGGACACGCCGTGGAAGGCGCTGTCGCGGCGCGCGCGCGAGGCGATTCTGCAGGGCGTCGAGCAGGAGATCGTGGTCCGGATGGACTTCGCCAAGGTCGACGGCGAGTACCGCACCCAGTACGAGGGCCTGATCCCGTGGCTGCGGCGGCGCTACCGCAACACCACTTCCGACAGCGTGCGCAAGTGGATCGAGACCTTCATGACCGTCGAGCCGTGCACCAGTTGCGGCGGCGCGCGCCTGCGGCCGGAGAGCCTCGCCGTGCGCGTCGGCGGCATGACCATCGCCGAGGTGTGCGCGCTGCCCGTTGGCCGCGCCCGCGACGCGACGGCCGGAATCGCGCTCGAGGGCAACGCCGCGGACATCGCCGCGCCCATCCTGCACGAGGTGTCAAACCGGCTCTCCTTTCTGGTCGACGTCGGACTCGACTACCTCTCGCTCGACCGCAGCGCTTCCACGCTGGCCGGCGGCGAGGCGCAGCGCCTGCGGCTGGCCACACAGATCGGTTCCAAGCTCATGGGCGTGCTCTACATTCTCGACGAGCCCTCCATCGGCCTCCACCACCGCGACAACGCGCGCCTCATCGCCACGCTCAAGGGGTTGCGCGACCTGGGCAACACGGTGATCGTGATCGAGCATGACCGCGACACCATGCTCGCCGCCGACTACATCATCGATCTCGGGCCCGGCGCGGGCGTGCACGGCGGCGAGGTGGTTGCGGTGGGGACGCCGGCGCAGATCGCCGCCTCTCGCAAAAGCCACACGGGCCACTTCCTGCGCTCCGCCGCGGCGAGCGTCGCCGCGGAGCCCCGTCGGGCGGGAAACGGCGCCGAGCTCGTCGTACGCGGGGCGAGTGAGAACAACCTCAAGGGCATCGACGTCACCTTTCCGCTGGGCGTGTTCACCTGTGTCACCGGCGTGAGTGGGTCGGGCAAGAGCACGCTCGTTTCCGACATCCTCTACCGCGCGCTCAACCGGCACTTCTACGCGAGCAATCTCCTGCCCGGACATCACGACCGCATCGACGGACTCGCGCACCTCGACAAGGTGGTCGGCATCGATCAGTCGCCGATCGGACGCACGCCGCGCTCCAACCCGGCCACGTACACGGGCCTTTTCACCCCCACTCGCGACCTTTTCGCGCAACTGCCGGAGAGCCGCGTGCGCGGCTACAAGGTGGGACGCTTCAGCTTCAACGTGGCGGGCGGGCGCTGCGAGAAGTGCCAGGGCGACGGGTTGATCAAGGTGGAGATGCACTTCCTGCCCGACGTGTACATCACCTGCGAGGCGTGCAAGGGGCACCGCTACAACCAGGAGACGCTCGAGGTGAAGTTCAAGGGGCACAACATCGCCGACGTGCTCGAGCTGAGCGTGGAGGAGTCCGCCGAGCTGTTCGCAAACATCCCCGCCATCCGCCGCAAGTGCGACACGCTCATCTCGGTCGGGCTCGGCTACGTCAAGCTCGGCCAGCAGGCCACGACGCTCTCCGGGGGCGAGGCGCAGCGGGTCAAGCTCGCGGCCGAGCTCTCGAAGCGCAGCACGGGCCGGACGCTCTACATACTCGACGAACCGACGACGGGTCTGCACCACGAGGATGTCCGCATGCTGCTCGATGTCCTCGACAAGCTCGTGGACAAGGGCAACACGGTGATTGTGATCGAGCACAACCCCGACGTAGTACTGGCGGCCGACCACGTCATCGACCTGGGTCCGGAGGGCGGGGAAGCGGGTGGTATGGTGGTGGCGACCGGCTCTCCGCACCAGATCATGCAGTGCGCCGAGACGCACACCGGCGCCATGCTACGGGAGTTGGCCGGCGCGCCCGTGGACGCGCGGCGCGGTGAGACGGTCGCCTGACGACGGCGAGCGGCCGGGACTCGGAGATTCATGACCACACTCAAACGCACGCCATTGTGGGAAGCGCACGTAGCGGCCGCGGCGAAGATGGTGCCGTTCGCCGGATTCGAGATGCCGGTCAGCTATACCGGCATCATCGACGAGCACACCGCCGTGCGCGGGCGCGTGGGGCTGTTCGACGTGAGCCACATGGGCGAATTCATCGTCGCCGGGCCCGACACGTGGGCGTACCTGGACCGAGTCGTCACCAACGATTGCATGAAGCTCGCGCCCGACGGCGTGCTCTACACGGTCATGTGCCGTGAGAACGGCACCGTCGTGGATGACTTGCTGATCATGAAGCTCGCCGACGACCGCGCGCTCGTGGTCGTGAACGCCTCCAACATCGACAAGGACCTCGCGCACATGCAGAGACTCGTGCGCGGCCGTGTCGAGCTGGAGAACGCCAGCGACGACTGGGCGCTCATCGCCGTCCAGGGGCCGCGGGCGCACGACACGGTGAAGGCCGCGCCCATGCTCGCTCCGCTTCGCGACGAATTCGACCGCGTCCCCTACTACCGGTGGCGCGCGCTCGGTTCCGGGCCGAATCGGATCATCGTCTCGCGCACCGGGTACACGGGCGAGCGCGGCTTCGAGATCTTCGTTCCGCCCGCGCGTGCCGGGGCGCTGTGGCACGAGTTGACGGCGGCGGGAGAGCCGCTGGGGCTCTCCCCCGCCGGGTTGGGGGCGCGCGACACGCTGCGCTTCGAGGCGTCGTTGTGCCTGTACGGCCACGAGCTCGACGACGAGACCACGCCGCTCGAGGCGGGGCTGGGCTGGCTGGTGAAACTGGGCAAGCCGGAGTTCATCGGACGCGAAGCCCTCGTGAAGGAGAAGACGGAGGGCTCGAGGAGGACGCTTCTCGGGTTCGAGCTGGAGGGACGCAGCATCGCGCGGCAGGGCTACGCGGTCTTGCGCGCGGGCGAGGCGGCGGGCAAGGTGACGAGCGGGACTTTTTCGCCGACCCTCGGGAAAAGTTTGTGCATGGCCTACGTCGACGCCGGCGGCGTCGGCGCGGATCTTGCGATCCAGGTCCGGACGAGCGCGGTGCCGGCCAGGCGGGTGACGATGCCCTTCTATCCGAGCCGGGCCCGCGCCTGACGAGGGGGCGGGCGGCGACGGTCATCGTCGCCCCGCCCAGGGTGACCGGCCGGCCGGTCGCATGGAGAAGTCCCGTGAAGATGATCGCGCCTTCTAGACCGCTCAGCGACCTGCTTTGGCGCGTCTTTCTGCTGTCCGTGGTCGTCGGCCTGGCGGCGTTCGCCGTGGCCCAGCAGGTCGTCTTTCCCCAGCAGCGCATCATCAAGGTCACGGTGCTCTTCCTGCTATTCGTGATCATGCTGCGCCTGCAGACCGTCTACTCGCTTTACCTGTTCGTCATTCTCATGCCGTTTCCCAGCGGGATCGCGCTAACCAGCACCAACGTCGTGCTCATGACGCTCATCCCCCTCTTGTGGGTGGTTCGGGCTCGGTCGATGCGCCAGGCCCTGGCCACGCGCACGCCGATCGACAGGACCATTGCGTTCTTTCTCCTCGCCTACATCATCGCGTTCGTCCACGTGCAGGGCGGGCACGCGCTGGTGATGAACCTCAAGATGCTGTGGCGCCAGCTGACGGCCGTCGGTTTCTTCTACCTCATCGTGACGTTCGTCGACGACGAGAAGAAGCTATCCAGAATCACGAAGGTCTTCGCGGTATCGGCGGGCTTAATGGCTTTCACCGCGGTCGTCGAGCTGTTTGCGCCCGGCTCCGCGCTCATTCCCGGCTGGATCAGCACGGGGGCGCACGACTTCGGCAGGCTCGGCATGCGCATCGAGGGCATGCGGGCTGTGGGCAGCGTCGGCAGCCATTCGCTGGTGGGGGACTATGTCTCTATGTCGCTGTTCTTCGTGGCGCTTCACTTCCTGCGCGCGAGGAATCCCATCGAGAACTTGTTCTGGGCCGCCGTTTTCCTGCTGTCCTTCATGGCGGTAATGGCGACGGCCAATCGGGGAGCGTTCGTCGCCCTCGTGATCGGCATCGGCTATTCGTTCTGGGTCTTTCGTCGTTTTCTGGGTGTGGGGCGGGTCATGATTCTGGTCGGGGCCGTCGTAGCTCTCTTCGTGGTCGGGGAGATGATGATGAGGCAGTACACGCACGCCGCTTCCATCACGCAGCGTGTGATGGCCACGCAGTTCGAGGGAGTCGTGCCCGACAACCGCGGCGGCGCGTGGCTGCCGGCCCTGTCGCGCAGCATGGAGCACATCTTCGTCGGACACGGCCCCTGGTACGACACCGGAGTCGGACTGGAGGCAAAGGCGTGGCCGCACAACGCCTACATCTTCAACCTCTACACGCTGGGCCTGCTGGGGCTGTCGGCGATGCTCCTCGTCCGTTACCGCGTGTTCAAGATCTGCTTCGACGGCGTGCGCAAGTTTCCCCCCGGAAGAGGACAGGGGCTGGCCAGCACCACGATGGGTATCCTGCACATTCTGCTCGTCATGCATCTCCTGCATATGGGGCGGACGGACTTCGAGCGTCCGGGCGATAGCATCTACATCTTCTTCGTGTGGATGCTGTTCGGGCTCATCGTGGCGACGGCGAGGATACAGGAGGAAGCTGCCAGATTACGAAACTCGACGTCGGAATCGCTCCGAAGCGCGGGAGGTCGGAGGGAATCGGCTCTCCGCGGTAGACCTCCCAGGTCTCGTCCATGACCAGGGGCAGCGAAGGCTTGTTCACGCGGGGGATGAAGATCCGGGACTTGCCGGATGCGTATCGATAGCGAATGTTGGCCACGTACCGGACCCCTGCCGACTCGAGATACGCGTCCACCGTTCCCAGGTCGACGCGCTTCAGGTAGTCGTAGCTGTTGGCCTTGCCGTCCAGGTTCACCACGCGCCGGTGTGAGAAATAGCCGAAGAGTCCGGCGTCGACGAGCGCGAACACGTCTTCTTCGCGCGTATGATCCCCGGCCCAGCGCGCCGCCGCGAGCCACCCCGCGTGTTGGGCTTCCTTGACCGGAAACCCGCGGAAATTCGTCCACGCGGAGAACGCGATCAAGAGCGCACTCACGGCGGCAACGGCGAGACGCCGCGGCCACACGCGCGCGCCGACGACGGCGGCCAACGCCCCGCTCGAGGCGAGGGCGATCCCGAGGCCGTAGAGCGTGAAGTGCCACCAGTAGACTCCCCACGCCATGAACAGGAACGCGTGGACGAAATGGAGCGCAGACGCAATGGCCAGGAGCGAGACGGGAGAGGCCCAGAAGGGCGGCTCCGTCGCGCCGCGAGGGCCGGCGGCAGCTCGGCGCCACCTCCGCGGCGCACGCGCCACGGCGATCGCCACCCACAGGGCGGCCAGCATGAGGAAGCCCCAGAGCTGGTCGCCCGAAAGGGACATGCGCGCGGCGAGGGCGGGGAAGGCGCTTTTCGCCACCCCGCTCGAGGGCGTGAGGTGCCCGAAGGCGGTCAGATTCCACGCCAGATAGGGCGCGACCACGACGGCGAACCCGGCGCCCAGGTAGAGAAGCCGCGCGAGTCGCTCGGAAAGCGGGAGCCGGCGGGACGCCACGGCGATCATGAGCGCGGCGGCGGCGACCAGGAACACGCTGTCGAGTCGAGACAACACGACCAGACCGATGAGGAGTCCCAGCACCGCGAGCCCGCGCAGGGACACGTCGGGGGCGAGAAGACGGTGCCGGTAGCAGGCGCCGACCAGAGCCATCCCCAGCAGGAGCTGGAGACCCGTCTCCAACCCGTTCAGCATCGCGATGAGGATGTTCGGTAGCAACGCGGCGGCCACCGCGACCAGACCGTAGCCGGGCGCGATGTGCCGCTCGACGGTGCGGTGGATGAGGAACAGCGTCGCCGTCGCGATCACCCCCCCGAGGAGAAGCACCGCGACGGGCGTCGCGAGCTCGCCTCCGCCCGTGCACGCGGATACGGCAACGACGACCAGCATCCACAGCGGGTGAAATCCATTCGTGGGGACGATGCCGTCGAAGGTGCATCCCTCGCCGGCGAGCAGGTTGCACGCGATCTTGAAGTAGTAGAAGGAGTCGTCGGACAGGAGGGTCAGCACCGCCCCCTGCGGGCGGGACAGAACCGCGACGGCGTAGGCGACCAGTGCCCCCGCGGGAAGAGCGAGACTGGCCAACCCGCGCGCGCGCTGCGGTCCCATCGGCAAACGACTGCTTCTCGACATTCCAGAAACGTCGGCCACCACCGGCATCGGCTACTTGATGTAACCCAACGACCGGAGCTGGCGCAGAATGAGACTGTCGGCGGGCGTCGATGACACGGCTCTCCGCTGCGGCGAGCTGCCCTCGTACGAAGCGACGAACCCGCGTTCCAGTTCCTTTCGGCGGGAGCGTTCCAGCGCGCGGTCCAGCGGGCGCCCGTCCATGTCGCGCGCGGGCGGGATTCCCGCGATCTCGAGGAGGGTCGGCGCGACGTCGAGTATCCCCGCACCATGGACGCGCGCGCCGCGCTTGAACGGCCCGCCCCATCCCACGAAAACCCCGTCGATGCGATGATTGCCGGGCATCCACTCCAGGCGCGTGAACGCGGCGACGGGCAGGCGGCGTCCCGCAAAGGCCGCCGTGTCGGCCACGCAGCCCTCGTCGAGCTCGACGGCGATCTCACCCGAATTGTCACTGGCTCCGGCGTCGCGGAGGATGCGGACGGAGCTGAAGACGCGGCCGCCGCCGAGTGTGCGCAGGCTCTCCAGACTCGCCCGCGCTTCCGCGAGCAGGGCGTCCATCTCCCCGCTCGAGACGATGCCGTTCTTCTCACGCTCGCCGAGGTTCGCGGCTACGCGCCCGAGCTTCTTTGCCTTGCGGTAGGCGTCGTAGAGACGCGTGCGATTCCAATCCACTCCGCCTCCTTCCGACGACTCCTTGTGCTGCAGATAGCCGAGGAACTCGAGCAGCGGATCCATCTCGAGGTGTATCTTCACCGGCGTACGAATGCCGAAGCCGTGGTCGGAGACGACCATCACCGCGGTCCTCTCGCCGACGAGCTCGAGCAATTCGCCCAGCCACTGGTCCACTTGCTCGTGATAGCGCCGAAAAACCTCCCCGAACTCCTCGAGGTCCTCGTCGTCGACGGAAGGATAGAGCCGCTGCATGGCAGACCGGTGCCTGCGCGCCAGCTCGTGGATCAAGAAACGGTGCGACACGCGGTCGGTCCCCTCGAAGTATACGGCGAAGACGTCCGGCTGGCCGCGGCGCAAAAGGTCGCGCGCCACTTCGAAAGCTACCGTGTCCTTGCGGTGCGAGTAATCCAGTATCGATAGGTGCTGATCTTCCAGGAACTCGCGCGAGTTTTCGTTGAGTGACTCGTAATCGGGGTTGAAGGCGTGCCGCGTGAACCGCGCGAGCTCCTCGGCGTGCGCGGCGAGGTACGCGTCGTGGTGGGCGCTGATCACGACCTCCCATGCGGGCGGCGAGACGATGCGCGGCAGGCCGGGAAAGAGCAGGCGCTCCGAGACGTAGACGCCGTTCACATCCT
>JAOTVO010000064.1 GCA_029863355.1 Candidatus Krumholzibacteriia bacterium | reverse complement strand
AGGGTGGTATTGCCTGTCCCCCCGCTGACGACGCTGTACGACCCCTGAGCGCGATTGTCCATGCCGCCGCCGACGAACGCCCACTCGTTGAACGCCGTATTCCCCTCTCCACCCGCGACCGTGGCGTAGCTGGCATTGGTCGGACTGCCGTCGGAATTGCCGGCGACGTTACCCACCCCGCCACCGACGGAGCCGTAGGTGTCGGTCACCTGGTTTGCGCCGCCCGCTTCGCCGCCTCCCACCACCGTCTGCCCCCACGCATTGGCGTTGACGCTGTTGGTGGAGTGCCCGCCGACCACGTTCGGGCTCGTCGCGTGGGGTAGCAGCGTGAATGCACGCGCATTGTTCACGCGGAGCTCGAGCGCGACGTTGTCCGTCGTCCCCACGAAGTCGTTTACCGGATTGGTGCCGGCGTTCCCCGCCAGCCCCCACGCGGAACCGCCCGGCGCCGGCTGCCAGCTCCCCTGCCCCATGGCGTCCGACGTGAGGACATAGCCCGCCGCCGCTCCAGTGGGCAGGTCGAAGCCCGCCATCCGCACGGAGCCGGCGACCTCGAGTTCCTGCTGCGGGTCGTTGGTGCCGATGCCGACGCCGCCGGCGGCGCGAATGAGGAACTGGTCGGGGCGCAGCGTTGAGAAGTCGGCGTTCTCCGTCGAGTCCGCCCACACAAAGCTTCCGCCGTGCAGCGCCTTCGCTCGGCGGCCGGCCGCCAGGCTGTAGCCGCCCGCCGCGGTGTTCTCCCGACCGCCGGGAACCGTGGCGTCGTAGCCGCTAGCCACGTTCGACCCACCCCCACCCACGGCCGATTCCCATCCCTGGGCCTGGTTCGCGTTACCGCCCGCAATCGACGCCAAGAGGCCCGAGGCGACATTCCCGTCGCCGCCCGCGACCGTCGCCGCGTGCGCCGTGGTGAAGTTGTCCAGACCGCCGCCGATCGTCGAATACTCCCCGCTGGCCTCGTTGGTCTCTCCACCCCCGATGACCGAGCCTCTGGCCATCGCCTGGTTGAGTAAGCCGCCGCCCACGACCGCATCGGTTGCCGTCGTGGCGTCGGCGTCCTCGTCACCGACCGTGTTACCCCTGCCACCACCGACCACGCCGTAATCATCGGTGACTTGGTTCGGATCGGTCGCATTGCCGCCGCCGGCGATGACAGCCCCCTCCGGCCCGGACAGGATGGTGTTCGTCGCGTCGCCCCCGATGATGCTGGGGACGGCCCCCGGTTCGATGCGGAGAGCGGTCGTGTTGTCGACGCGCAGCTGCAGGCCCTCGGCGTCGGTGGTCCCGAGGAAGTTCGTGCCGGAATCGGTCCCGCTGTTGCCCGTCAGACTCCAGCCGCCGCTCCCGCCCCCGGACGCCGATATGATCAGCGAATCGCCCGACGTGGCGATGGACACGTTGGTTCCGGCCGCCAGCGTCACGTCGTCGGTGAGCGCGTTGAGACTTCGCACCACCGTGCCGCCGGCGATATCTCCGGCGGTTATCGCGCTATCGGCCACGCCGCGCGCGTTCAAGCTGTACGCCGTCGCCGTCATTTCCCGGCGCGGCGTGAACTCGGCGCCGCCGTCGACGGCCACGCCGAGCCAGTACTTTGCGTCGAAGGGAATGCCGAGCGGGTTGAGCGAGCCGAGGATCACGGAGAAGATGCCGCCCGCGACGTTAACCGTCTGCGTCTCCGTCCATATCTCGGTCCCGCCGCTCGCGATCGTATAGATTTTGAACGTGATCGCGTAGCTGCCGTCGGCTACGGGCGTGCCCGCGCCGTCGGTCAGAACACCCTGGTAACTGATCGTCTCCGGCACCAGCCCCCGACCGGTCGCTACCAACACGACCAACAGCGCTACTGTCAGAATTGCGAGCCGTTTCATGATCTTCCTCCTGTTGGAACCGGGGACTTCCCCTACTTCATTACGACCAGCTTCTTGGTGATCACTTTGTTTCCCGCTTGCAGGCGGTAGAAGTACACGCCGCTGCCAACGCCTTCACCGCGCGCGTCCGTGCCATCCCACGTCACGGAGTGGTGGCCGTATCGAGTCGGCTGATCGACGAGCGTGGCGATGCGATCGCCGCGCACACCGTACACGGTCAGCACGACGTGGTTGTCCGCGGGGAGGTAGAAGTCGATGCGGGTCGTCGGATTGAACGGATTGGGGTAGTTCTGCTCGAGCTCCACCTGGCGGCTCGGCGTCACCACCGTCTGCACCGGCGAGAGAAACTCTCCGTCGCTGTCCACCGCACCCAGCCGGTACCAGTACTTCCGCCCGGGGCGGACCTCCACGTCGAGGAACGAGGTGGTGCCGGGGGGCAGGAGCGCGCGATTGTTGAGCGGCGCGTAGCCCGCCTCGGACGCTTGCGACCGGTAGATGTTGAATCCCTGCAGGCCATCAGCGCTCGTGATGTGCCAGCTGATCTCGACGCCTCGGGTGCTCACGACGGCCGCGAACGACGCGATCAGGACCGCCGACGTGGGCCCGATGTGCAGCAGATCGGGTTCGTACCAGAAGCCAGCTCCATGGAACTGGCCCGGTGCGGTCATCGCTCCGATGGCCGCCTGCCCCACCGTGTCGTGCAGGTAGGTGGTGCCATCGATCGAGCTGCCTCCGCCCGCGCCGAACACGGCCGGGGGCGGCTCCGGTACCTGCGCGATCGAAATCGGCGACCATATTCCCAGCAACAACGCGGAGAAAAAGAGACCGGTGAGCGGCTTCATGCGTTCCTCCATTCACTTGTCGCGTGCAGAGCCAACGAGACCGGTAACTGGGCGGCCTGTCTATGGCTGTAATGGGTCCGTCACGGGACCGTGTTTCCTGGTGGGACACTCCCGGGCCTCGAAAATCACAGCGGACGGTCGGTTTTGTCGAAAAAAAAGCGGCCACCCGTGGCGTCAAAGCGCGCTTGCCATGGCCATTACCGGCGGGCATGTGGTATAATCCCGCCCAGGAGCGAGGGCATCACGGAGTCCGCTGAGGTTTGGCGGGCCAATGCGACCGAACCAACTCAGGGGGTCTCTATGCACCTATCTGCCAAGAGCCGGCTCGCTCTATATGGCGTCGCCATCTCTCTCTTCCTGTGTCTTGCCGGCGTGGCATCCGCCGACCCGTGCCTCGTGGTCTATCCGGACGCTCCCTGCGTCTACCACTACGACACGAGCGAGTATTACACCGTCACTTCGGGTCATCCGCTGTACGACCCCGCGTACGATCGCGGGGGCGAGGTTCTGATCGAGACGACGACCAACACCATTGACTTGAGCATCTACCAGGCGCCGAATCTCGCTGGATTCACGCCCTCGGTGGGCGGCGAGGAAGGCTACTTCTTCAACTTCATGACCTTCACCCTGTTCGTCGATGGCTTCAACAACAGTCCGATCACGTACGCGAACATCCTGCTGGTGTTCGAGCCCCAGCCGGCCGCGTGCGCTCCCATCGTCACCGTGGACGGAAACCCCGCCCTGTCGCACATGACGCTGGGATTGTACTACCCGATCGGGGATCTCGTGGTCTCTACGCCGACGGCCGAAGGCAACAACTACTCGGACGTGCTCACCTTCACCATCGATTGGCAGCTGTGTCAGGGCATGCGCATCTGGGCGTTTGCCGACGAGGACTTCGATTTCGACTGGGACGCGGCAGAGTGCTTCACGGCGTTCTCACACGACGTGACCGTGCCGGTCGAAGAGACGACGTGGGGTGCCGTCAAGGCGCTCTACCAGGACGAGGAATAGGCGACCCGCCGCTAGGCGGCCACGCTTAGAGAGCAAGAAGGGACAGGCCCTCGGGGCCTGTCCCTTTTTGTCGGCCATTGCCGGCGCGGCGCTACCGGTCTTGCACGAGCGTCGAATAGACCCAACCCGTCTGGCCGTCGCGGGTCTTCACCTTGTACCAGGGACCGTCGGTCTCGAGCACCCTGAGCGGGTCGCCCTCGGCCGTGTTACGGAGGAGCCGGGGGGCGGTGACGTCCTGCGTGAGCCCGGCCGGCTCGGACGGTCTCTGCGCGCGCGGACTCGAGAAGAAGCGTTTGATCCGCTCGCGGAGCGGCGGTTTGGCGGGCTCCTTCCCGAGGTCGTCCACATACTCACCGTGCCGGCCGTCGAGCTCCGCGCGAATCTCATTGAGTCGCCGCAGCGACTCCCTCATGAGAGCGTTGTTGGCGGCGATGAACGAGTCGCAATGGGGACACCGGTTCGCCTGGATATCGACAAGGAGAGTGCAAGCCGGACAGGGGGTGTGGTTGTCCCGTTTGAGCTTCCCCTTCGTGATTTCCAGGAGAGAGGCCACCTCTGCCCTGAGTTCCGCGCTCTCGATCCGGTCCACTTCCACCGGAGCCTCGCTCTCGGCAGACGTTTCATCGACCATGGCCGGCGCCTCGGTCTGCACATCGGTCGTCATGATCCACCTCGCCGCTTCTATTGTAATCGATTAAATAACAATGGGATACGCTGCTGGCCGGCTTTGATGCGCCGGCATACGCGTTCTGGGACTTTCGCAAGATCCGCTCCAAACGCCGGGCCGCGGGCGCCCGAAACCGCGCGGGGAGGCCTCGGGGCGCGGGCACATTTGGGCTTTCAAGTGCCCCGGGGTCTTCCCTACAGTCTCCGCAGACCGGCTCACATGCGGGAGGGTAGCAGAATGAACGAGGATCTGGAACGCCTGGAGACCAGGATCGACGCCCTAGCGGATCGCCTGCGCCGGGTGGAGGAGAAGCTCTCTGCCGAGGGGGCCGAGGGCCTGCTGGCCCCGGAGCCCGCGGAACGGGGTAAACCCGCCCCGCGGCCGCGCCCGGCGGAGGGGGTATCCGGCCCCGGCATCCTTCCCCTCGTGGGCCGCAGCCTGGTCGTGCTCGGTGGTGCCTTTCTGCTGCGGTGGGCCACGCAATCCGGCTACCTGCCGCACCAGATCGGCAGCCTGGTCGGGATGGTCTACGCACTCTTGTGGATCGCCATGGCCGACATCACGGCGGGCAGGGGCCAGAGGCAGAGCGGCGTGTTTCACGGCGTGACCGGCGCCTTCATCGCGCTGCCCCTCCTGGTCGAGGCCACCACGACACTTCGCTTTCTGACGCCCCCGGCCAGCGCGGCGAGCCTATTTGCCTTCGTCGTTATCGGGCTGGTCGTGGCGGGCAGGCGGAGGCTGCGGATCCTGGCCTGGCTCGTGGCCTTGCCCGCAGCGCCCCTGACCTTTCTCCTCTCGTTCCAGACCCAGGCCCTGACGCCGTTCCTCCTCTGTCTCCTGGTTCTCGGCTTCGTGACCCTGTGGCTCGGATACCTGCGCCGGTGGCAAATCCTCGCCACGCTCATGGCCGGCGCGGCGAACCTGGGCATGGCGCTCGTCGTGGCCGAGCAGGTCCGGAGCCCGAGCGCCCAGGGGACGCCGCAGATGGGGCTCGGGGAGGCGCTCTTTCTGTTGTTTGCGCTCGTCGCGCTCTACTTCGGGAGCTATTGCTTCCGCGTGTTCAAGCGCAAGCGCACCATCACGCCGCTCGAGATCGGCCAGACGCTGGTTGTGCTCTTCTTCGGTCTGGGGGGTGCGGCGGTGGCGGTCCACGCCCGGGAGCACTCGATGTTTCCCCTCGGCGTCGGTTGCCTTGTCCTCGCCACCGCCTGCTACACGTCCGCGTACGGCTTTCTGCCCCGGCTCGATCCCGACCGGCGCAACTTCCTCTTCTTCACGATGCTCGGTCTGGCCCTCGCCCTGCTCGGGTGCGAGCTGTTGCTGCCCCGCTTCACCGCGAGCCTCGCATTCGCGGTCATCGCGCTGCTCACCGGCGCCGCGGCGGGGCGCATCGCCAGCCCCGTGCTCTACCTGCACGGCGCGGTGTATCTCTTCGTCGCGATCCTGCGCGCCGGCGTTCCAGCAAGCATCGCGCACGCCTTCGTCGGTTCGTCGGTGCGCTTCGAGGATTGGTTGAACACGGCGCTGCTCTTCGCCCTGACCGTCACCATCCTCTACCCGTGGCTGCCGCGGCCGCAGGGGCGCGCCGTCGACGTGTTCCTCGGTTGCCGCGCCGTCGACCTCTTTCTCTTCATCGGCGTGCTCGCCTGCGGCGGGATCGTCGTGTCCTTGCTGGCCAAGGCGGCGCCGCTCGTCGCCGGCCCCGAGGCTGGGCGCGGCGCGCTCGCCAGTCTGCGTACCGGTGTGCTCGCACTGTCCGCAGCACTCCTGGCCCGGTTCGACCGCAGGGCGCGCCTGCCGGCCCTGTCCTGGATGGTCTACACGATCCTCGCGTTGGGGGCGATCAAGCTCGCCCTCGAAGACCTGAGGGTCGGCGGCGCCGCCACGCTGTTTCTCTCGCTCGGTCTGTACGGCGGAGCGTTGATCGTGGCGCCGCGCTTCCTGCGCCGGGGTGGGGAGCGCAGAGCGCAAGCCGAGTAGACGAGAGAGAGAGGGCCCGGCATCGTTGTCGGTCGCGATGCCGGGCCCTTTGGTTGTCCGCGAAAGCGGCGCCTTTACTGCCACAGGTTCATCCCGAGCACGAGGGCGCCGCCGAAGAAGAATCCGCTCCCCGACAGCGACTGGCCGCTGTCGTTCTCCACCGACACGCCGACGGTGCCGAACAGCACCTGCGGCTCGACAAAGAACTGCTGCGTCGAACCGACGTTGATCTTGGCCCCGAAGCCGCCGTGGAAGGCGAACGCAGAGGTGGTGCCGTCGCCGGAGTCGGGCCGGTAGGAAAGCGATCCGTCGGCACCGTACTGACGCTCGTTCCACTCCCAGCCCACCATGAGGACGTCGATCCCGGTCGAGATCTCGAAGTCCACCGACTTGGACAGCGGCATGTAGTAGCGCAGACCTACGCCGGCGCCCGGTCCCTTCCCGGACTCGGTGTACTCGGAGCGGTACACGTCGGTGTAGCCCTCGACCTCTTTCTCCTCTTCGCTCCAGCGGATGAAGTCGAGGCGAGCGACGAACGAGACCTGCTCGTTCATCGGGTGCGTGTACTCGACGAAGCTCAGTCCATTGAACATCAGGCCGATGGGGTTGATGCCGACGCTGCGGGGCTGGACCGGCGCGTCCTGAGCACGAGCCTCGGGCGCGGCCACGAGCGTGGCGGCGGCGAGCATCAGTGCGAGCGTGTGGCGTTTCATCTTGTTTCTCCTTTTCGCGCGGTTCATGGTCGTGGGTTCCGGATTCATGGTTGCGTATTCCCAGCCGACTATCGTGCGACCGTCAGCGAGGGGCTGCCCTCCGCCTCGTCGAGGTTCTCGGCGACGAGCGAGATCTTCTCTCCATCGGCGGTGTAGTTGAGCTTCAGCTCGCTGCCGGCGCGACTCCACGTTCCGTCGAAGGACCCTCCGTCGGCGCGGATCGTGAACTGGTTGCCCCTGGTGCTGATGGTGCCCTCGGTGTAGAACATGACCTCGAGATCCTCGTCGAACTCGGCGTAGGCGTAGAAACCATCTTCGACGACTTCGAAAGCCGCGATGACGGTGCCTTGCTCCCATTCCAGAACCGTCGCCAATTCGGTCTGGCGGCCGTTGCTGGTCGCGCCCGTGTAGATCCAGACGCCGACCAGCGCGGCATCGACGCCGTCCTCCGGCTGCGGCCCGGGCTGCGGCGTGGGCGTCGACGGCGCGACGGGACCGTTGTCCTTGCAGCCGGCGGCCAACGCGACGGCGACGATCAGAAGCATCGACGTAACGAGCTTTGCGGTTTTCATGACAGACTCCCTGTTGGGGTACATGGCCGATTTGCCTTTCACCCCTCTCGTTTGCGGCGGCGGCCGTCTCTTACTGGAGAGGACGAAAATTCCTGCAACGCGCATAATGGCAATGGGTTAGCACCCAGGTGGGTCGCTCCCCTGTCCGGGGGATCGGTTTGTATGGGACGACGCTAGGCGCGCCGCTATACTGATGAAACTACAGTGAAACCATACGGTTAGCTGAAATCCACCGCATGGAAGAACTCGCCCGCAAAGCCGTCTCCGGCGACTCCGCCGCCGAACGCGAACTCTTCGAGCAGCTGCTCGAAAGATTCCGCTACCTCGCCAAACGAAGGGTTGGGGAGGAGGACTGTGAGGACCTGGCCCAGGAGGCCTGCACGACCGTCTTCGAGAAGTACAGACATCAGGAATTCACGGTCGGCTTCCTCGCCTGGGCTCACGGAGTACTGAGAATGAAAATCGGCAACTACCTGCAGAAGAAGCGGCGGATGGGCGAACGAGAGGCGGAGCTGGACGAAGACGTCGGCGCGCCGCCTCACGAGGTCGATGCCACCCTCAAGCGGCACCTTCTGGACTGCCTGCGCGAGCTCATCAGGGCGGGCGGCTATTACGCGCGCATCCTGAACCTGGCGCACCAGGGCTATCAGACGGCGGAGGTATGCGAGAGGGTGGGCATAACGGCGAACAACTACTATGTCACGCTGAGCCGCGGCAGGTCGATGCTGAGGGATTGCCTCCAAGGCAAGGGGGTTTCGGCATGAGCACCTGCACGGATACACGGCTCGGTGACCTTCTGCACGCGTACGAACTGAACCAGCTCGACGACCCGCAGCGCGACGCTTTCGAGCTGCACCTGCTGAGCTGCCACCACTGCTTCGACCAGGCGTCGCGATTCGACGCGACCGCTCGCCTGCTGCGCGCCGACGCCGACGTTCGCGGGCTGGTCGCGCAGGCGGCGAATGAATCCGCTCGAGCGGCGGCACCCGAGCCGCGGGAGTCGTTGGGGTCGCGGCTGCGCCGTCACCTGTGGCCGGAGACGAACCTGTTCCTGAGGCCCGCGCTGGCCTACTTCCTCATTCTGGTGATGGCGTACCCGGCTTACCGGGGCCTCCAGCCCACGCCCACGTCGGAAGTCCGCGGCGTGCAGTCGCTGGTCTTCTCCGGAACGCGGGCAACCGCGACGCGCGTGGCCGACGCGGGCGCGCCCCTCGTCGTCATGTTTCGCATCAGCGGCGCCCGCGAGGGACAGCATTTCCGCGTGGTGGTCCGCCGCAATGATGGTACAATCATCTTCACGGACGACCACTTCACCGATTTCAACGAGCGCGAGATGGGCACGTTGCTGCTCGGCGAACGAGGCTGGAAGGCCGGTCGCTACCACATCGAAGTCTACACATCCGACGCGGGCGCGCAGCTCCATCGCTACTCCTTCGAGGCCGAGTAGGCATCGGAGTGCCTTTGCCGCGCGCCCAAGACGGAGCACCGTGATCAAGAAGGTTCTGCCCGCGTCGCTGATACTCCTCGCGCTCTCGCAAATCGGCCTGCCCGCGTCGACCGTCGACGACCTCATCGCGCGCGGCGACTCCCTGTCCAAGGCCGCGCAGTTCGATTCCGCCATCGCCGTCGAGCTCCGCGCCCTCGAGCTGGCCGAGCGCCAATTGGGCAAGGTCGACAGCACCGTGGCCCGGGTGCTCGAGCTGCTCGGCATCGCCCACCTCTATAAAGCCGACTTCGACGCCAGTATCGGGTATCTGGATCGTGCGCTCGACATCCGGCGGACCGTCCACGGTGAAAGCCACTGGACGTGCGCACGCTGCCTGACCTACGTGGGCGTGGTCAATTTCGAGATGGGCGCCTACGACCGCGCCGCGTCGCTCTACCGCGAGGCGCTGGACATCTACGAGGCCACCAGCGGGTACGAGCCTTGGCGCAAGGCGGACTGCCTCAACAGTCTCGCCACCACGCACTGGATCAACGGGAGCTACGACGAGGCCGAGGCGGCGTACCGGCAGGCGATGGCGATCTACGAAGAGTCGCTCGGCACCGACGATCCCAGCTACGCCGGCACGCTCTCCAACCTCGCGCTCCTCTGTCACGAGCGCGGTGACCTCGCCAGCGCCGAACCCATGTATCGCCGCGCCATCGCCACGTACGAAGCGACGCGTGGCCCCGGGGATCCGGACATCGCGCGCATGCTCGTCAACCTGGCCGACCTCTACGGCGAGCTGGGCAAGTTTGCCGACGCGGAGGCGGCGTTCGTGCGCTCAATCGAGATCCGCGAGTCGGCGTTCGGCCCCGACCACCCCGACGTGGCCAACAGTCTGAACGGGCTGGCGACTCTCTTCATGCAGCAGGACCGCTTCGACGACGCCGAACCCCTTCTGACTCGCGCGCTGGGCATCTTCGAAGCGACCCTGGGTCCCGACGCTCCTCAGTTGACCTATCCCCTGGGGAATCTCGCTACCGTGTACACGCACCAGGGACGGTACGACCTGGTCGAGACGTGCTACCAGCGCGTGATCGCCATCCGGGAGAACGCGTTCGGACCGGACCACCCATCCGTGGCCAACTCGCTCTCGAACTTGTCCGTCTTTCTGTGGACGCAGAGGCGCTACGACGAGGCCCTGCAGTGCAACCAGCGCTCCATGACGATCCGCTTGAACACCCTGGGTGCGATGCACCCCCGGGTGGCCGAGAACCTCGAGAACGCGGCCACGCTCAATCACATCAAGGGGAACACCGACGAAGCGCTGCGTCTGGCACGCGGCGCGTGCGAGGTATGGGAGGACAACTTGCGCCGCAACGGACGCGTCCTCTCCGAGTCCGACGCGCTCAACTACTCCGACCTCCACCGCCACTCGGTCAGTCGCTACCTCAGCTTCTACCTGGACGCAGAATCGCCCACGCTCGGACAGCGCCGGGACGTGGTCGAGGCCGTCTTGCGCAGCAAAGGTCAGGTGTCCGACGAGATATTCGATCGCCAGCGCGTGATCGTCTCCGAGCCCGACGAAGGGGTCAGGGCCCTCGCCCAGCGCCTGGAGCAGCACAAGCAGGAGACGTCCGAGGTGTTCATGATGGCCGGCGACATCGAGCCGGAGCTCTACCGGGCCGTCATGGACTCGATGACGCACCTGATCGCGCAAGAGGAGGGCGAGCTGGCCCAGAAGAGCGCGAGCTACCGGCGCTGGAGGCAGAACCGAGCCGTCTCTCTCGAGCGCGTGGCGGCGGGGCTGCCCGCCGGCAGCGCGCTGGTCGAGTACGTACGCTTCGAACGCATCGAGCTCGAGCCCGACTCCGTTTACCCCGCTTACGCGGTGCTCGTAGTCGCGAACGGCTCGGAGCCGGAGGTGGTCGACCTCGGACGCGCCGATCCCATCGACGCGCTCGTCGCCGACTATCGGCGCCACTTCCAGCAGATCGCAGCGCTCGGCGCGATAACCGACGAGGACGGCGAGCAGTACCGGCAGCTCTCGGTGCGCCTCCACGAGGCGGTGTGGGCACCGGTCTCTGACTACGTATCCGGCACAGAGCTCGTTATCGTCTGTCCGGACGCGGCGCTGAATCTCGTGTCCTTCGCCGGTCTGACCGACGGCGATGGCCGTTATCTC
>JAOTVO010000063.1 GCA_029863355.1 Candidatus Krumholzibacteriia bacterium | reverse complement strand
AGGGGGGTGATAACTACCTGCAATCGTCGTCTCCCTGTGCACCTGGGAACACGCCGCTGCCTTTCCTCGACTGCGGGCTGATCGGGCCACTCCCGGTTGGGTGCGGGACGGTGCGGGCGGAGGAGACGACGTGGGGGAGGGTGAAGGCGCTTTATGGAGAATAGAATGAGAGCGTTTGTTTCGCTAGCCGTATGGGTGCTCGTGCTGACGTTCGGCGCGAGGGCTGAGGCGGAACGGACCGAGATTGCGGTTACGGCGTCGGATGTCACGGTGCAGGGGACGGATCCGTTCGAGTTGATCTTTGCCGTGGACTTGCCGGCGCTGTCAGCGCAATCGCGGCTGGACTTCGCGATGCTGGAGATGGAGCTGGACGTGGAGGCGACTGGAGGCGCGTTCGTTCCTTTCGTAGTGCGAGTGGTGCCTGCGGATCTCGCTGGAGCGGCGGGAGCTACGGCGGTCTCCACGGCGGTTCCGGGCGAGGCGCTGGTCAGTCGGGCCGGGGCCCGGCAGAGAGTGCGAATCGACGTCACCCGAGTGGTGAGGGAGTGCATGGCCCGGGGCGAGCCGCACGGCATGGCTATCGCAGTCGAGGCTCCAGCGGAGGCCGCAGCAGAGCCGGTAGTTGCTGTCTCGTCGGGCAGCACCGTGGCACGGGTCCGGTTGTTTATGAGCCGGCGATGAGCTGGGTACGCGGCTAGCGCGTCCCGCACCCGGCCGATTCCACCTGCTCGCGGGCGTGGTAGGAGCTGCGGACGAGGGGGCCGGATTCGACGTGCTTGAAGCCCATGGCGAGGCCTTCTTCGCGAATACGGGCGAATTCCTGGAGGGAGTAGTAGCGATCGAGGGGGAGGGCCTTCCTCTTGGGAGGAAGGTACTGGCCGACGGTGAGAATGTCGCAGCCGGTGTGGGCGATGTCGCGCATGGTATCGAGGAGCTGCTCCATGGTCTCGCCGAGTCCCACCATGATGCTGCACTTGACGCGCATGTCGGAGGCGCGGCGCTCGCGCCAGAGGACGGCGTGCTCGAGGATCTTCAGGGTGTTCTCATAGACCGCCACAGGGCGCACGCGGCGGTAGAGGTGTGCCACGGTCTCGATGTTGTGGGCGAGGCAGTCGGGGCCGGCTTCGAGCACGATCTCTAGCAGTTCTTTCTTTCCATTGAAATCGGGGATGAGCACTTCGACGCCGCAGGCGGGGACGCGCGCGCGGATCTCGGCGATGGTGTGGGCGAAGTGGCCGGCGCCCTCGTCGGGCAGGTCGTCGCGGTCTACCGACGTGATCACGGCGTATTGGAGGCCGAGGCGCGCGACGGCTTCGGCGACGTGCGCGGGCTCGTCGGCATCGACGGGTCCGGGCTTGCCCTTGGCCACGGAGCAGAAGCCGCAGTGGCGCGTACAGATATCGCCGAGAATCATGAAGGTCGCGGTGCCCTGTCCCCAGCATTCGTAGATGTTGGGGCAGCGCGCCTCTGTGCACACGGTATTGAGGCTCAGCTTGGAGACCAGGTGCTGGACGTGACGGTACTCCTCGTTGGTGCGCAGGCGAATCTTGAACCACTCGGGCCGGCGCGGTGCGTCGCTCTTGCGGGCGGGCTCAGACATGGCCGGCCACCTTCGCTTCACTGGTACTTTCGCGGATCATTTCGCGTTGGAAGACCTCGGCGAAGCGTGCGATCACTCGCTGGATGGCTTCGTCCCTGCTGATTTGGTTGCCGATTTCGCGTTCGATGCTCGTCATCTCGCAGCCCTGGATGCCGCAGGGCTGGATGAGCGAGAAGTACGAGAGGTCGGTGCTCACGTTGAAGGCGAAGCCGTGGCTGGTCACCCAGCGCGCGATGCGGATACCGAGGGAGGCGATCTTGCGCCCGTTTGTCCACACGCCGCGGTGCACGGCGTGGCGCTCGGCGTGGATGCCGAAGTCGGCGAGCGCGCGGATCAGCATTTCTTCGAGGTCGTGCACGTAGCGGCGGATGTCGCGTCGTCCATCGTCTAGGCGCAGCAGGGGATAGCCGACGAGCTGTCCGGGGCCGTGATAGGTCACGTCGCCGCCGCGGTCGGTCTGGGCGATCTCCACGCCGCGCCCCTCGACGAGCCTTCGGTCGGCGAGGATGGCCTCGCCGGTGGCGTTGCGGCCCACGGTGATGACGTGCGGGTGTTCGACGAGATAGAGCACCTCGTCGCCCGCGTCGCGCTGCAGGCGCGCGACCTCGCGCTTCTGCAGGGCGAAGGCCTGGGCGTAGGGCATGCGCCCGATATCGATGACGCGACAGACTCGCATTATATGCTTGCCTAGGCGGCCGGTTTCTCCAGCTCGCGCCTGACCACGCTCAGGAATCGCGACGCGTCGGCGCCGTCCACGATGCGGTGGTCGTAGGACAAAGATACGTAGACGATGGGCCGGATGGCAATGGCGTCGTCGATCACCACGGGGCGCTTGACGATGGTGCCGATGCCGAGGATGGCGGCCTGGGGCTGGTTGATGATGGGCATGCCGAAGAGGCTACCGAACACGCCGACATTCGTAATGGTGAAGGTGCCGCCCTGCACGTCGTCGGGGACGAGGCGCTTGGTGCGCGCGCGCTCGGCCAGGTCGGATGCGGCCTTGGCCAGCCCCAGGAGGTTCATCTGGTCGGCGTGCTTGATCACGGGCACGATGAGACCGTTCTCGAGTGCCACGGCGATGCCGATGTTGACGTTCTTCTTGTACACGATGTCGTCGCCGTCAGCGGTGGCGTTGATAATGGGGAACTCCTTGATCCCGCGGATCACGGCGTCGATGAAGAAGGGCAGAAACGTGAGGTTCACGCCCTCGGCGGCGAACTCGGGCTTGAGCGCGGCGCGGCGCTTGACCACCTGATTCATGTCCACTTCGTGGACCGAGTACACGTGCGCGGAGGTGCGCTTGCTCATCACCATGTGCTCGGCGATCTTCTTGCGCATGATGGACATGGGCTCGCGCACCTCGTTCTGACCGGCGGGGAAGGTCTTGGCGGCCGGAGGCGCGCCCGGTGCGGCGGCGCGAGGCGCACTCGGAGCGGGTGCGGTGGCAGCGGCCACGGGTGGCGGCGGTGTGGCGGCCTGCGCGGCGCCCTCGATGTAAGCGAGAATGTCCTTCTTGGTCACGCGCCCGCCCGCGCCGGTGCCCTCGATGAGCGAGATGTCCACGCCGCGCTCGGCGGCGATCTTCTGCACGACGGGCGACGAGCGAACCACGCCGCGTGACGGCGCTGGCGCCGCGGCGGGTGGTGGGGTCGGGGGTGCCTGCGCGGGCGCAGGGGCCGCCGGTGCCGGTGTCGGTGTGGCGGCAGCCGGCTCGGCGGCTTTGGGCTGTGGTGCCGCGGCCGCAGGAGCGGCCGCTGGCTGTTCGCCCTTCGCGCCGATGCGTCCCACCACCGTGTTGATCGCCACCGTGTCGCCCTCGTTCACCAGGACCTGGAGCAGCACGCCCTCGGCCGGCGACGGAATCTCGGCGTCGACCTTGTCGGTGGAAATCTCGAAGAGCGGCTCGTCGCGCTCGACGTGGTCGCCCACGCTCTTGAGCCACTTGACGATGGTACCCTCGGCGATGCTCTCGCCCATCTGCGGCATGATAACGTCAGTTGCCATGATCACTTCCTTGTCATATCACGTGCGGGGCATCGACGAGGAGTGTCGACGCGGAATCCGCAGCGAGCGAACTGTGTTTCCATCCGCGAGCGAGGACCTGACGCGGAGACCCTCCTCGTCGATGCCTCCAAGTCAATAAGCCGCCAGCTCGCGCGCCTTCGCCACGATGTCGTTGACCTGCGGCAGGAAGGCCTCTTCCAGCGGCGGGCTGTAGGGAACCGGCGTGTCCGGCGGCGCGATGCGCACGATGGGGCCGTCGAGGTGCTCGAAGGCCTTCTCGGCGATACGCGCCACCACCTCTCCGCCCGGCCCGCCGGTGAGCGTGGCCTCGTGTAGCACGATCACCTTGCTCGTCTTGCGCGCCGTTTCCAGGATTGCGTCCTCGTCGATAGGGAGGATACTCCGCAGGTCGAGCACCTCGACCGAGACGCCCTCCTTCTCCAGCTCGCCCGCCGCCTCCAGCGCCGTGTACGTCATCGCGCCGTACGTGATGATGGAGAGGTCGTCGCCCTCCCGGCGCAGCTGCGCCTTGCCGATGGGAACGACGAAATCCTCCGCCGGCAGCTCTTCCTTGATGCGGCGGTAGAGGTACTTGTGCTCGAAGTAGAGCACGGGGTCCGGGTCGCGGATGGCGGCCTTGATCAGCCCCTTGGCGTCGTACGCCGTCGACGGGCACACGATTTTGAGCCCGGGCACGTTGAAGAAGTACGACTCGACGTTCTGCGAGTGGAAGGGGCCGCCGTGCACGCCGCCGCCGCAGGGCCCACGCACCACGATGGGCACGCCCGCGCCCCAGCGGTAGCGGCACTTGGCCGCGAAGTTGACGATCTGGTCGAACGCGCAGGAGATGAAGTCGATGAACTGCATCTCCGCCACGGGGCGCATGCCCACCAGCGCCGCGCCGATGGCCGCGCCCACGATGGCGGACTCGGAGATGGGCGTGTCGATGACGCGGTTCTCGCCGAAGTGGTCGAGCATGCCCTTGGTCACCTTGAAGGCGCCGCCGTAGATGCCCACGTCCTCGCCCAGGATGAAGACGCGCTCGTCCTTCTCCATCTCCTCCCAGATGCCCTCGCGGATAGCGTCGATGTAGGTGGTCAGTGCCATTCGTCTCTCCTTAGCCCTCGTCGTAGTAGACACCCTTGGTGACGTCGGCGGGGTCGGGGTAGGGCTGCTGCTCCGCCCAGTCCACCGCATCGTCGATGATGGCCACGCACTCGCGCTGCATCTCCTCGATGCGCGCCGGGGTGATCGCCTCCTCCTCGATGAGCGCGTTCTCGAAGCGCACGATGGGGTCGCGGCGCTTCCACTCCTCGAATAGCTCGGGGGGGACGTAGCCGGCGTCGTCGTGCGCCGAGTGGCCGGTCATGCGAAACGTCTTGTACTCGACGAGCGACGGCCCGCCACCCGCGCGCGCGCGATCGATCGCGCGCTTGGCCGCGCCGTACACGGCGATGATGTCGTTGCCGTCGGCCACCTCCCAGGGCATCCCGTAGCCCTCGGCGCGCGAAGCGACGTCCTCAATGGCGTACTGCAGCGACGTCGGCGTGGAGTACGCGTAGGAGTTGTTGTTGATGAAGTACACCACGGGCAGCTTGTGCACCGAGGCCAGGTTGATGCCCTCGTGCCAGTCGCCGCGGCTAGTCGCGCCCTCGCCGTGGTAGCACAGGCAGACGAGCTTCTCTCCGCGCATCTTGAAGGCCAACGCCACGCCCGCGGAGACGGGGACGTTGTCGGCTAGGTGGCTGACGAAGGCGATCACGTTGTAGTCCATGTCGCCCATGTGCATGTTGCCGTCGCGCCCCTTGGTGAGACCGGCAGCGCGCCCCATGTACTGGGCGATGATGCGGCGCGGGGTGACGCCGCGCATGAGGAAGACGCCCATGTCGCGGTGCGAGGGTGCGACCACGTCGTCCTTGACCATGTGGATCGCCGTCCCCACCGAGATGGCCTCCTGCCCGCGCCCCACGTAGACGCCGCCCACGATCTTCCCCTGCCGGTAGAGCTTGCGCTCGATGCGGTCCTCGATCTCGCGCACGAGCTTCATGTAGTGCAGCATTTTGAGCCTGGCCTCGACCGGCACCTCGACGGTGCGATCCGATCCCTTGCCGGCCACCGTTTTCTCAGGCATATACATCCTCCCGGGCGATGGAGGCGTCGGGAAACGGCGCCGCCAGCGCCTCCTCTACACTGCGTTCGACCTCTTCGTCCGCCTTGCGTTCGATGTCGTCCAGATCCGCCGCGGCCACGTCCATCTCCTCCAGGAGAAAGCGCCGGAAGGCGTCCAGGGGATCGCGGCGCTCCCACTCGGCGCGCAGCGCCGCGGGGACGTAGCCGGCGTCGTCGTGCTCGGCGTGACCCTTGCGCCGGAACGTCTTGGCCTCGACCATCACCGGCCCCGCTCCGGCCGCGCAGCGCTCGCGCGCGCGGCGGACCACGTCCACCATGGCCAGCACGTCGTTGCCGTCGGCGATCTCGCCGTGGCAACCGTAACCCCGGGCGCGCACGGCCAGGTCGGGCACGGCCGCCTGCCGCGACGTCGGCGTCGAATACGCGTAGCCGTTGTTCTCCACGATGAGTATGAGCGGCAGCTTGTGCACCGCGGCGAAGTTCAGGCCCTCGTGGAAATCCGTCGTGCTCATGCCGCCGTCGCCGATGTAGGTAAGCGCCACCTGCGCCTTGCCGTGCAGCTTCATCTCCAGCGCCACTCCCGCCATCACCGGAATGAGCGCGCCCACCACGCTGATGGGCGCGATCAGTCCGCGCTCCACCCAGCCGAAGTGGAGGTTCTGGTCCTTGCCCCGCGTGGGCCCGATGGCGCGCGCGCAGTACTGCGCGACGACGTCCAGCGGCCGCACGCCGCGCACCAGGACCGCGCCCAGGTTGCGGATCATGGGCCCGACGAAGTCGCCGTCCTCCAGCGCGTAGGCGCTGCCCACCGAGCACGCTTCCTGGCCCAGGCTCGAGTAGAGGCCGCCCACCACCTGGTTCTGCCGGTAGAGATGGCCCAGGCGGTTTTCCAGCCGCCGGTTGAGCTGCATGAAATAGTGCAGCTCGAGCATCTCCACGCGGTCCAGCTCCAGGCCGGCCGGCGCGGATATCGCGTACGCGCTATGCGTGGATCGATTCGCCATAGACGGCGTGCGCGGCCTCCAGCATCGCCTCCGAGAGCGTCGGATGCGCGTGGATCGTCTGCGCCACCTCCTCCACCGTGGTCTCCAGGTTCATGCCCAGCGTGGCCTCGGCGATCAGCTCCGTAGCCTTGGGCCCGATGATGTGCACGCCGAGCACCTCGTCGTAGCGCGCCTCCGAGACGATCTTGATGAACCCCGCCGTCTCGCCCAGGATCATGGCCTTGCCGATGGCCGAGAAGGGGAACTTGCCCACGCGCACCTCCAGGCCCTTCTCGCGCGCGGCGCGCTCCGTGAGCCCCACGCTCGCCACCTCGGGGCTCGCGTACGTGCAGTTGGGCACCTTGCCGTAGTCGATGGCCCGCACGTGCTTGCCGGCGATGTGGTCGACGGCCAGGGTACCCTCTTTCGAGCCCACGTGGGCGAGCGCCGGCGTGGGCACCACGTCGCCGATGGCGTAGACGCCGGGCACGTTGGTGCGCATGAACTCATCGACGGCCACGTGGCGCCCCGCCAGCTCCAGGCCGATGCCCTCGTGGCCCAGCCCGTCCAGCACCGGGCGGCGCCCGGCGGCCAGGAGGACGCGGTCCACCTCGAGGGTGGACTGCTCGCCGCCCCTCTTCATCTCCAGCCTGGGCCCGGCGCCCGCAGTCTTCACCGCCGTGACCTCGGCGCCCGTGTAGCAGGCGATCCCGCGGCCCTTGAACGAGCGCTCGAGCTGCGCCGAGCAGTCGTCGTCCTCGATGGGGAGCAGCCGCGGCAGGATCTCGATCAGGTGCACCTTCGAGCCGAAGGATGCGAAGATCGACGCGAATTCGGCGCCCACCGCGCCCGAGCCGATCACGGCGAGTGCGGCCGGCACCTCCTCGAGCGCGAGGATCTGGTCGCTGTTGATCACGGCCTTGCCGTCGGCCTTGATGTGCGGCAGGTCGGCGGGCGTCGACCCCGTGGCGATGATCACGTGCTCGGCGCGAACGGTCTCCTCGCCCGAGGGCCCCGCCACGCGAATCGTGTGCGCGTCGACGAAGCTGCCGTGGCCGTGGAGCATGGTGACGTTGCGCTTCTTCATCAGAAAGCGCACACCCTTGGCGAGCTTGTCGACGACCGCGCGCTTGCGCGCGTGCACGCGGGGGACGTCCAGCGCCACGCCCTCGACGTCGATGCCGTGGTCGGCGACGTGCGCGAGCTGATCGTAGATCTCGGCCGTGTGCAGGAGCGCCTTGGTGGGAATACATCCCCGGTGCAGACACGTCCCGCCCAGAAACGGGTCCTTCTCGACCAGGGCCGTCTCGAGACCGAGGATCCCTGCGCGGATGGCGGCCACGTAGCCCCCGGGTCCGCTGCCGATGATCACGAGCTGAAACTGCTTCAAAGAGACTCCCTTCCCGGCACAAACCGGCGCTCGCCGCCGCGGGGCCAACGCGCCCAACGGATGGCCAGGCTTCGGAGCAGCCAGTAAGTGCTGAAGGTCGCGGGCGTTGGAAATGTTCCGAGGGTGCGGAGGGAACTCGCGCCAGCGATGCGTTCCCGCCTCAGCGCCCGAGAATCTTAGAGGGGTCGGCCCGCCGATGCAACCGCAAAACGGCGGCGCGGGCCGTCAGGGCGCGGCGCCGCCCGGTGCGCCCGGGCCCGCGGCCACGCCGACCGGCTCGGTGTAGAACAGGGCCGTTTCCTGGGCGCGGGAGCGGTCTTCGAAGGTTGCCCGGAGGATCACCTCGCGCCGGCCGAAGCGGAAGGCTTCGGTACGGCTGGCGAACCAGATGTCGACCCGCCGTCGCCAGCGGGGGTGCATCGAGTCCTCGACGAGGAACTCGCCGATGCCGGTGATCACCACGGTGTCGCCGAAGTCGAAGGGCGCGGCCGGCGTGTAGCGGCGCAGCAGGTCGCGCGAGAGCGCGAGGACGCCGTCGCGCGTCGGTGTGTTCCACGCCGTGATGAACGGTGTGTCGTCGGTCTCGATCACGGTGCTCGAGTAGCCCGTCGCGACCACGGGGATGGCCAGCTCGTTCTCGCTGTACACGGCGTAGCCGGCGTCGAGGAGCAGCTCGCGCAGCTCGGCCTGCTCGGCGATCAGGTCGCCCATTTGGCGGCGCAGCACCGAAATCTCGGCCGTGGAGCCGGTGGTGAGCATCCGGTACGCCCGCTGCAGCTCCAGGCGGCGGGCCCGTTCGTGCCCGTAGAACACCGTGGGGACGGCGATGCTCGCGACGAGCGCCCCCAGGAACACGAGCTGGGCCGGCCGCATGGCCCGGACCCGGCCGGCCACGGCGGCGCCGCGATCGGCGAGGCGCCACGCGGAGACGGCGGCCTGGATGCGCATCCGCCTCACCGCGAAGACGCCGCGTTGGTAGAGTCTCGGACGAAAGGGTCTTTTCATACACACGGTTCTCAACCGCAAATACAGAATCGGCGCCTTTCCCGCAGGCTCGGCGCCAGTCGCTCGCTCGGCCGGTGGGCCCCGGACCTTGCGCTTCGACCCTAAGAGCGTACCCCGGCAGGGGAGACGGTGTCAACCGGAAAGACGCCGGCCGGAACCCACTCGGAGGCGTCCTCATGCCGCAAACCTATACCGGACAGCGACTTCGATGGGCGCTCGGGCGGCTCCCCCGGAGGGCTACTCGTCGGCGCGCCAGCGCGTGATCGGCTCGTCGCCGAAGAAGTCGTCCAGGAAGGCCTCGGTCATCGCCGTGGGGAAGGCCAGGTAGACGGGCATGCCGCGCTCGGGGTCGTAGTAGCTCACGTACGGGCTCCCGTTGGTGACATCCACGACGAGCAGCTTGCAGATCGCCTCTTGGGTGTTGGATTCGACCGCCGCCTCGCTGCGGAAGGCGGCCTTGGCCTCCAGGAGCGCGCCCGTCGAGGCGAAGACCAGCCCGAAGCTCTTTACGGGGTCGTCGCTCAGCGCCAGCGCGCGGGCCAGGAGCACCTGGTAGGTCATGTCGAAGTCCTCGATCACGATGGGCCCCCCCACTCGCGACACCTCGACGCGCTCGATCATCTGGTCCTGCTCGACCCGGTTCGTGAACACGGTATCGCCGGAGACCTCTGTCGTCCCCTCCAGGAGCGCGCTCGGGTTGACTCCCTGGTATCTCACCGTGCGCACGCGAAAGGTGTGGGGATCGGCCTCCGTCCAGCAGGAAATCTCGATGGTGCCCTGGCCGAGCTCGACCCAGCTCTTGCTCTCGATCGAGATGGCGTCCTCCGTGTGGGTCACGCGCGCCTCGGACCGGCCCGCGCGCTGGCCGTTGATGAAGATGGTGTAGCTGAAGGACTCCGGCAGACGCGGTGTGCCCGCGTCCGCCACGGCACCGAGGACGACGATGGCGGCGGCCAACAGAAACGTGCAGCGCATGGGCAAGCAACTCCGTTCCGACAGGGGTCGATGAGCGGGCGCCTCCCGGGGGCTCCCCTGAGGCGGTCCAGCAGGCAGACACGCCAGTATACCACGCGCACCCCCCGGGAGTGCCGCCCTTTCTCGCGTTCGGGCGTGCGCCGCGGGCCGGAGACGATCTGGGAGGCCCGGCCTTTCCGTATGGTCCCTTGTTTGCTAGCCTTCGAGCGGGTCATCCGCCGGGCGAGGAGGACATGGGCCGGTTTCCGATCCTGATGTATCACCGCGTCTCGTCACCGCGCTGCCCGGTTCCGGGCGGCGATCGAGAGGAGGCGCGCTACGCGGTCTCGCTGGATGGGTTCGCCCGGCAGCTCGACGCCGTCGCGGCGGCGGGCTGCCGCGGCGTTTCCATGGAGACGGCGCACGCGCGGCTCGCGGCCGGGGAGGCGGTGCCGCGCGGGTGGGTTGTGTTCACCTTCGACGACGGCAATCGCAGCGACTACGAGCACGCACGCGAGCTTTTGTCCGAGCGCGGTTTCGGCGCGACGTTCTACGTGTGCGGCAACCGCGTGGGCGCGGACGGCGGGCTGAGCGAGGCGATGATCCGCGAGCTGCGCGCGGACGGTTTCCACATCGGCGCCCACGGCATGACGCACCGTTTTCTCACCGCGCTCGCCGCCGCCGAAGAGGAGCGGGAGCTGGAGGAATCGCGAGATCGGCTCGCGGCGATTCTCGGGGCGCCCGTCGACCACTTCGCGCCGCCGGGCGGGCGCTACTCCGGGCGCACGCTCTCGGCGCTGCGCCGGCTCGGATACCGCGCGGTGGCCACCTCCGACTTTGGATTCAACCCCGACGCGGGCGCCCGCTTCGTCTACCGGCGTATCCCCGTCGTGGAATCGACCGGCCCCGAGCGCTTCCGGCGCATCCTCACCCGTGACGCGATGGCGCTCGCGCCGCTCTACGCGCGCGCGGGGCTGCTGCGCGCGGCGCGCGGTCTCTTGGGCGAGGCGCGCTACCGTCGCCTGCGCGCCATGGGGACGGAGTGACCGGCATGGAGACGCTGTTCTGGATTTGCGTGGCTTTCGTCGTCTACACGTACGTCGGTTACCCCGCCGCCATCGTTCTGTGGGGCACGTACTTCCCGAGCCGGGTGGAGAAGCGCTACGGCACCGTCCCCGTCTCCGTGGTCATCGCGGCGCGCGACGAAGAGATCAACATCCGGGC
>JAOTVO010000062.1 GCA_029863355.1 Candidatus Krumholzibacteriia bacterium | reverse complement strand
CAGACGCGCCCGTCGTGAAATGCCTGCTCGCTGCTCGATACGAGTTTCGTTCATGCCGCGCCTCCGCGAGAGTGGCCCCGACCTCGAGCCACGATCACCAAGCGACACTAGATGCCCCGCTGGACCAAGGCCATCGCGAAATCAGTTGACCCTCTTTCTCGGGCTGTACTAGCTTCGCACGCATGGTGACCCGCCGAGATCTGTGCCGCGTGGCTTGGCTTCTCGTTCTCTTCTCTCCTTCACTCCGCCTGCCCGCGCAGGTGCTCGCGGAAGACATCGGTCACGAGTTCATTCCTCCCGAGCACTGGAGCTACCCGGCCCTGGCGCGCTTCGAGGCGCTCGGTCTCTGCCGGCTCCCGTCGGAGCGGCCCTACAGCCGCGACGACGTCATCCTGTACACGGAGGAAATCGTAAGCCGGGTGGCCGAGCGCGGCGCGACGCTCAGCCCGCGGGACGAGTTCAACCTGGAGAGACTCCAGAAGGAGTTCGCCGGCGCCGAATCGCGGGCGAATCCCAAGACGCGCTTCGACCGGCCGCTCCTCTTCGCGTCCGACGGCCCCATGCACCTCGAGGGCGACCTCGACCTCGCGCTCGTTCCGGACAAACCGCCGCACCGCGAGGAGTGGGACTTCTTCGGCGTCGCACACCCCGTCCTGCGCCTGCACCTCGGCCGGTCCTTCACCTACGACTTCCGCTACCGGCTCGTCATGGGGCCCGAGCGGGACGGACGCGAGCGCAACGAGCGCCCCTCGCCGCGCGAGCGGAGCTTTCGCGGGCTCACCTCGATCTACGAGCGCTCGTATCTGGTGTATCACTGGAAGCAGGGAACGGTCTTCTTCGGCCGGGATTACGCGGACTGGGGACCGGCGGAGAATCGCAACGTGATCCTTTCGCAGGAGGCGGGGAGTCTGGACAAGCTCGGTGGCCGTCTTCAGTTCAAGAGTCTCCGGCTCAGCGTCATTCACTCGATTCTTTCGTCTCCGGACGATCGGTACCTCTCGGGCCACCGGCTGGAGGGGGCGTTCGGGAGAGTCACGGTGGGCCTGTCGGAAACGGTGATTCACCGCGACCGCTTCCTCGACCCCGTGTACATGCTGCCCTTCTCCAGTTTCTACGCGAACCAGTTCAACGAACGGAGCGACGACAACGTGATGTGGGGCGTGGACGTGAAGGTTCGGGTGCTCGACGGTGCTACCGTCGATGGGAGCCTGCTCATCGACGACTTCCAGTACGAGCGCGGCGACAGCACGCCCGACATGCTGGCGTTCAACGTGGGCGTACGCACGGACGTCGCGCGGCCCTTGCCGCTCACGCTCCGGGCGCGCTACCGCTACGTGGACATCTACACGTACACGCACCGGGACAGCACGAAGGCCCACGTCACCGGCTCCGGAGACCCCAACAACGGCGATCCCCTGCTCGGCGTGGCCGAAGGCCCCGACACCGACCTGCTCACGGCGAGCGCGGATTGCTTTCCGCTGCCCCGCTTGACCGCGACCGCGCTCTTCTCTTTCCTGCGCCGCGGGGAAGGGAACGACTTCAGGGCCTTCCACCCCGGCGACGACCACGCGCCCCCGTTCCCGTCGGGCGTGGTGGAGCGGACCACGTCGTTCGGCCTCGCGCTGGCTTGGGAGTTCGACGGCAACTCGCTCGCCAGGGCCGAGTTCGTGCGCTCGCGCGTGGAGAACGAGGGACACGTGCCCGGCGCCGACGAATGGCGAAACGCGGTACGCGTCGTGCTACGTTGGAACTTGTAGGCGAGCGGCCGACCGGTTTCTTGCCACTGCGCCGGCGGGGCAAGAATGAGTTGACATGGCTTCGGGTCATCGGCCAGCCTGGAGACCGCCCGCGCTTTCGGCACATGACACCAGCCGCGCAGGATGGCGTCTTCCCGGGGAATCCGGGGGCGCGTTTAGAATCACTTTCGAAGGGAGCCCGCTCATGAACTCACGCTCACGGTTGCCAAAGACCCGCGGATTCTTGCTGTTGATGTTGCTTCCGCTGGTGGCGCTCGCGTTCGCCGGCTGTGGAGACGACGACCCGGCCGCGCCCCCGGCGCCGGCCCCGCGCGTCAACAAGGTCCTGCAACTCGACGGCATTGACAGCTACGTATCCATTCCCATTGCAAACCACAACTTCGTCAGCTTCACGATCGAATGCTGGATCAAGGTGCCCGCCTACGACTTGAACGTGCACTACGTGAGCCTCTACCAGAACGCGTACCTCGTGCTGGGGGACTACGGATCCCCGAATGCCCACGTCGATACCTGGGCCGACGGCCTCAACCCGGTCAACGCCCGCACCGGGAACCTGGCCGCGATCACGGCGGACGCGTGGCACCACCTCGCGTTCACCTTCGACGGGACGACCCAGACCATCCTCACCGACGGCGTCGTGACCCTGTCGGTCCCGACCACGGGAACGGTGACCAACGACGTGGGGTCCTATAATTCTGGCCTCAACATCGGGTGCCGCTACTCGGGCAGCAGCCAGTTCGTCAACGGCCAGATCGACGACGTCCGGTTGTGGAACGTGTACCGCACGCCCGCCGAGATCCAGGCTAACATGAGCAAGGTGCTCACCGCCCAGAGCGGCATGGTCGGATACTGGAACTTCGACGACGGCACCGCCGACGACCTCACCGCCTACGGCGCCGACGGCGCGCTGACGGGCAGCGCCACCATCGTCAACAAGTAGCAGCTGAAGGCCCGGTCCGCTCCCCGCGGGGGCGGACCGGGCCGCCGCGCGGCCTCCGCGTCCAACGCCTCGATTCTCCGCCTCTCCCGCAAGCCGCCCCGCCCGCGCCGGCTGTGCTATCCTCCAAGACACCTCCGGGAGAAACCCATGGCAAGCGGCGCGCGCATCGCGGTGGGCTGGCTGCTGGCTCGTCTACGCGACTTATGGCTCATGCTGGGGGCGGCGATCGTCCTCCTGGTCCTGGCGGAGTGCGTCCTCGACCTGGCGTTCGCGCTCACGCGCCCGCACGGAGCGGCCGTCCAGACCCACGTGCAGGCGGATGCCTACGGCGACGCCACCTGGCCGGACGCGTACTATCGCGAGCACCGGCGGCTCAAGGCGCAGTGGTGGCCCTTCGTGTACTGGCGCACGAACCCCTTCCGCGGGCGCTTCATCACGGTGGGCGAGGACGGACTGCGCGTGACGCCGGCGCCGCCGGAGCGTCCGCGCGGTCCGGGAGAGGCCCCGCTGCGCGTCTTCTTGTTCGGGGGCTCGACGATGTGGGGCATGGGCGCGCGCGACGAGGGCACGATCGCAGCCGCGGTGTGGCAGGAGCTGGCCGCGGCCGGCGTGGACGCCGAGGTGGTGAACATGGGGATGTTGGGTTACGTGAGCCGGCAGGAAGGCATCGCGCTCATGTTGGAGCTCGCGCACGACAACGTGCCCGACGTGGCGGTGTTCTACGACGGGATCAACGACGTGGACGCGGTCGTACAGGGAGAAGCGCCGGGCACCCCGCTCAACGAGGCGCATCGTCGCGACGAGTTCAACCTGGTCCACGTCGATCGCGGCCCCGAGGTCGACCGGCTCTTCATGTTGCGCCACTGGGGGCGCTCGAGCCTGCTCCGGTTCGCGCGCGCGATCATTCGCCGCGTCGCACCCGGGGTGCTGGGGCCCACTCGGCCGGGCGCGCCCGTCGTGGCTGACGCCGACTCCCTCGCCGACGCCGTCGTCGACGAATATCTCGCCAACGTCCGTTGGATCGCGAACTTGGGCCGCGAGTACGGCTTTGACACCCTGTTCTACTGGCAGCCGGCCGTTTTCACGAAGGCGCAGCGCACGGACTTCGAGCAGCTGCAGCACGAGGTGGCCGGCGCGCATCGCGACTTCTTCCTGAAAACCCGTGCGCATCTACTCGCGCGCGCGCGCGCGGCGGACGCCGCACCGGTCGAAGATCTGGGAAATGTATTCGGGCAGTCGAGCGCGCCGGTATTCGTCGACTGGATGCACCTGGGAGAAACCGGAAACGCGGTCGTGGGCGCCCGCATCGCCGGGGATATCGAAGCTCTAATGGAGACGGCGCGGTGAGCGCATGAGCGAGCGCGAAGTCATCATCGTCGGCGCCGGGCCGGCCGGCGCGGCCGCGGCCGCCGCGCTGGCCGCGCGCGGGCACGACGTGCTCCTGCTCGACCGCCAGGCGTTCCCGCGCGACAAACCCTGCGGCGACGGCGTGCCGCCCGGCACGATCGAGATGCTCAATGACCTGGGCATGGCCGAGCGCATCCGCGGGGCGGATTTTCACCCCGTGCGGCGCATTCGGCTGGGCTCTCCCTGGGGGCGCACGTGGGAGACGGGCTTTGCCCCCAAACGATCCGGCGCCGAGTTCTACATTGCGCCGCGCGTGCGCTTCGACGCGCTGGTGCTCGAGCACGCCCGCGCGGCCGGCGCGGAGTTCGCGCTCGCGAACGTGCGCGACCTGGTGATCGACGCCGACGGACGCGTACGGGGCGTGCGCGTGGTGGAGGGGTCTTCGCCGCGGGAGATTCGCGCGCGCGTGGTCGTGGGCGCCGACGGCGCCTCGTCCATGGTGGCGCGCGGCTTGCGCGGCCACCGGCGCGCGCCGGCGGCGCGCGGCGTGGCCATCCGCGCCTACGTGGACGGCCTGGAGACGTTGCCCGACACGGTGGAGTTCTACTTCTCGCGCCCCTTCGTCCCCGGTTACGCGTGGGCGTTTCCCCTGGGCGCGCGCACCGCCAACGTCGGCGTCATCATGCCGGCGGAGCGGTTCAAGCGAACGGGCCGCACGCTGCGCGAGCTTCTCGACGCGTTCCTCGCCGGCGCGCCCGTACGCGAGCGCCTCGCGAGCGACGCGCGCGTGGAGAACGCCGCCACGTGGCAGCTCAGCTACGCGCCGCGCCGAATGCGCCGCGCCTTCGACGGCGCGCTCCTGGTCGGCGACGCCGGCGCTTTCGTGGACCCGCTCACCGGAGAGGGCATCCACAACGCGCTGGTGTCGGCGCGGATCGCGGCCGACACCGTGCACGAGGCCCTGGCGCGGGGCGACACCTCGTACGCGGCCCTCTCCGCATACGACGCGCGCTGCGAAGCGGCCCTGGGGCGCATTCTGCGCCGGGCCCGCCGGGTGGAGCGCATGGTGGCCGCGGCGCCGTGGGCCCTGGAGGCTCTCTTCGTCGTTGCCAGCGCGAACAGCGCGCGTGTACAGTCGCTCCTGAATCGCATGTCGACCGATTTCGTCGTCGGCAACTAGCGCCGCCGCGCGGCGGCACGGCCCGTGAAAGATCCCCTCCACGATCTCCCGCGCTGGCTCGAGACGGCCAACGCCATGGCCGACGAGACGCGCCGTCTGGTCCTCGATGCCGTCGCGCGCGGCTTCTCGCACCGCTTCAAGGCCGACGACAGCTTCGTCACCGACGTCGACCTGGCCGTGGAGCGGCACCTGCGCACGCGCATCGCCGCGCACTTTCCCGGCCACGGCGTGATCGGCGAGGAGCTCGACGCCACCGGCACCGGCGCCGAGCTGCGCTGGACCATCGACCCCATCGACGGCACGCACAGCTTTCGCTTCGGCGTGCCCTTCTACGGGACGCTGCTCGCGCTGCTCCACGGCGACGTGCCTGTGCTGGGCGTGATCGACATGCCCGGCCTGGCGCTGCGCGTCGCGGGCGCGCGCGGCCTGGGGGCGCGCGCCAACGGCGCGGCGCTGCGGCTCGCCGACGCGGACGGACCCGTGGAGCGGGAGATCGTGGCCACCGGCGACCGCGCCCAGTTCGAGAAGGCGGGCAAGTTGTCGTCATACGAGCGTCTCGCCCGCGAGCATCCCGTCGTGCGAACGTACAGCGATTGCCTCGGGCACGCGCTGGCGCTGCAGGGCCGGGTGGGCGCGATGGTGGACTTCGGCCTGCACCTCTGGGACGTGGCGGCCACCGAAGCGATCGCGCGCGAGGCCGGCGCGCGCTTCGTCTGCCTCGAGCGGCGCGGAGCCACCGGAGCCGACGCGCGCCACGACGTCGTCTTCGGCAAACCCGCCGTGGTGGACCGACTCCTGCGGATACTGACCTAGGAGGATGCCATGCGCTTTGCGACACGAATGTTGGCGATAGCGGTCACGGCGACGTTCTGCGCCGCCTCCCTCGCCGCGTCCACGCACACCATCAAGCTCCTCGACGGGCGCATCCTCCGGGGGCAGATGGTGCGCGCGAACACCGGCACCGTCTGGTTTCGCGTGGCCGGCGACACGGCCGTCGCGCACTTCGCCCTGAGCGAGGTCATCTCACTCCACTTCTCCTCGGCGACGGTCCAGCCGGTCGCCAAGGCCAAGGAGCCCGTGACCGTTCCCGGAGGAACCTCCATCCGCGTGGCGCTCGAGAGCGAGCTGGGGACGAAGGCGAGCCGGGCGGGCGACGTGTTCTACGCCCTCCTCGCCGAGGATCTCGCCGTGGGCGACGTGGTGGTCGTCCCCCGCGGCAAGCGCGCCACCTGCCGGGTGCGCAAGGTCGTCCTCCCCAAGCGGGAGGGCGCGCGCGCCGTGATCGAGCTCGTCCTCGCCGCCCTGCCCATTCAGGGACAGACCATCGGTGTGGTCACCGATCACTGCGGCGTGGAGTCGGACGGTTCCGGCACCTTCAGGGCCACCGGCGGGGCGCGCCCCACCAACCGGACTCTCGCCACACTCATGGACGGCCGGCACATCCGGTTTCCCCCCGGCACCGAGATCGAGTTTCACCTGGCGCAACCGCTCATCGCGCGTGACCTCGATCGCTGACCGGCGGCAAAGCGGGAACGAGGTCCCCATCGCAACGGCGAGGAACGTCGGGAAACGAGACGGGCGCTCGCGGCGTTTTCGGTAACCATCGATCGGCGTCGTCTCGACGACGGTCGCGGCGTCGATTTCGGCCCTCGGTCATCGACAATTCGTGCCGAAATGCAAGCACGATTCGCGAGTTGGGAGTCGAGCGCGCGCCGACTGCGCGCGAACGCGCAGACCCGCGGCCGCAGCCGCCGCAAAGAACGGTTCTACGGCGGTCTCGCGCCTTTCCACCATGATGTTCACCGGCGAGTATCCCGGCACGCGCGTTGCTTAAGCACCGAAGGGGAGAACCTGCTTTCTTGGTCCAGCAGCTTTTGGGAGAAGCAACGATGCACAGGCGGTGGCTCCTTGGAATGCTCGTCTTTCTCGCCCTGGCCGTCGTGGCCGTCTACCCCAGCATTCGCTCCTCCGACCCCGGATATCCCGAGCCCGAGACCCTGACCCTGACCACGGGCAGCACCAAGCGCGTGGCCGACGGCCGCGCGCAGCTGTGGCTCGGCGAGGTCACCGGCGGCCTGGGCCCCAAGGGCACCGTCGTCGATGCGGTGTCCGTCGAGTTTTCCTGCGCCGGCGTGTCCTACCCCACGTGGGCCGTGACCTCCGGCTACAGCGAACCGCTCTGCGGTTGCCGCGTGCGCCTGGTCGAGGTCCTCGACACGCGCCCTCCGTCGGCTCGGCTCGAAGTGATCTGGACCGGCAACAGTCCACCACCGCGCCTCATCCAGGCTGCCTCGCAAAGCTCCGCCGCCGGCTCCGCGCGCGCCAGCGCAGACGGCAAAACGACCTCCCGCCAGAAACGCCGCCGCTAACCGGCGCGCGACCCATTGGGCGGTCGCCCGCCGTGCTTTCGGCTTTTTCCGACCCGGGACCGGCGGCCGCCAGTCGTACGGGCTCGAGGGATTGCCCTGCACGCGGCTCGCCCGGCCGGAGACAAAGCGGTTGAACCCGCGCACCGGGTTGATGAGGAACCCACCCACTTCGCGCCAGGTTCTTCCGCTTCCCGCGGAGGTGTTGTCGTGAACCGCGGAGGAGAGACGGTACGTCGTCTCGCCAAAAGCGATGCCGCCGATGCCGGTGGCGATCATGTCGTTCCATGACATGGGATGCGTCTCGCCCATGGCCTCCCAGATGAAAGCGCCGGCGATCGCATAGACCGTCGAGGGCCAGAACGAGAGACCGTTCGCGCGGCTGGAGTTGTAGTACGTGCTGCCGTTGAAGGGATGGATAACCTGGTTGGTCTTGAACTTGTTGTCGTCGTAGGTGAATCCCTCTTCCATGTTGGCCCAGAAGCTGCGCGGGCTGATCTGGTTGAAGTTGGCCTGGCGCACGTACTCATTGAACATCGACGCGCCAAAGTTGATCATCAGCACTTCCCCCGCGGCCCATCCAAAACTCCGCGTGGCGCCCCAGGCGTCCCTTGTGCTGCTCGCCGCCGGCAGCGGCGACGTGTCGGGAGACGCGCTCGCGTGCTTCGGATACTCGTGTGAAAGGGGCCGCCACGTGGCGCCCACGCGCATGCCCCATTCGATCCCGTCGCTGGGATCCCCGACATCGCCCAGCGGCCGGTTCCCTTCGTAGTCCTGGAGGCTGTATTTCTCGGTGAGGTACCAGTTGAGGTACGCGGAAACGTCCACCGCAAGCCCGTGCGCGATGTCGACCTCGAGACCGGGAATGAGAGACAACCCCACGCCGTTCACGGCGTCGGTGGGGCTCTCACCGGAATCGAGATCTTCGACGGGTTTCTTGAGAAAGAGCTCCGAGCGGGGATGCATCCGCACGATGGCGAGGCGCCCCTGCAGGTAGGGACGCATGCCGGTATCGTTGCGGAAGACGCGCGAGGCGTAACCGTGCGTCTCGAAATGTGCCCATTCGGGTTCGTGGTCGTAGGGCGACTTCATGCGCAGCGAGCCAAAGGTGAGCCCCACGCCGTAGCGCCACGCGCGCTTCTGCTTGTAGAAATCGAGATCCCAGGCGGTGCCCTTCTGCAGAAAGTCACCGTAGCCACCGCCGGCGCCGCCAGCGCGGATGATCCAGCTCACACCCCAATCGCGATTCGTGCCAGGGGGATCCTCGTTCGAGGCACGTGTTTGCCCGGCCGGTAAAACGACGGCGCAGGCGAGAACCATCAGCAGCAAAACGCTCGACGGGCGACTTGCCAGCATGGGAACATCCTTGAACGGGCAGACTCGCGCAGACGCCACGGTCATTCAAGACGTGTATATCGTCCGCCACAACCTCTAGCGTTCGCCTCCTCTTTTTGACAGGCCGCCGCCGCCTTCCTATATTCTCCCCGCCATGACCGAGGACTCGAATCTGCTCGACGCCTACTCGCGCGCCGTGATCGGTGTGGTGGAGCGGGTCGGTCCCGCCGTGGTGAGCATGCGCGTGACCGCCCGGCGCGGCCGGGGTGGTGTGGAGCAGGAAGGCGCCGGCTCGGGCTTCGTGGTGGCGCCGGACGGCTACATCGTCACCAACCACCACGTCGTCGACGGATCCACGGAGCTGCGCGCCCTCTTCATAGACGGCGGCGAGTACACCGCGCGCGTGGTCGGCGCCGACCCCGCCACCGACATCGCCGTGGTGCGCGTGCAGGAGGGCGGGTTGCCCGTGGCCGAGTTCGGCGACTCCGAGCGCTTGCGCGTGGGGCAGCTCGCCATCGCCATCGGCAACCCCCTCGGCTTCCAGAATTCCGTGTCGGCCGGCGTGGTGTCGGCGCTGGGCCGCAACCTGCGCGGCCAGTCCGGGCGCCTCATCGAGAACATCATCCAGACCGACGTCTCCCTCAACCCCGGCAACTCCGGCGGGCCGCTCGCCGACAGCGCCGGCCGGGTCATCGGGGTCAACACCGCCATGATCCGCCAGGCGCAGGGCCTGTGCTTCGCCGTGCCCTCCGCCACGGCCCGGTGGGTGGTGAGCGAGATCATCACGCGGGGGCGGGTGCGCCGCTTCCTGCTCGGCATCGTGGCGCAGACGCGCTCCGTGAGCCGGCGTATCGAGCGGGCGCTGGGCCTCCCGGCGCCCTCCGCCGTGCACGTGGTTGAGGTGGTGGCCGGTGGGGCGGCCAAAGCCGGCGGGGTGCGCGAGGGCGACCTCCTCACCGCCGCCGACGGCGCGCCGCTCGCGAGCGTCGACGACCTCCACCGCGTCCTCACTGGCTGGGAGGTCGGCCGCTCGATGCGGCTAGCGCTCCTGCGCAACGGCTCGACGCGCGAGGTCGAGGTGATCCCGAAAGAGGATCCCGGCCTGGAAACACGCGTATAGTTTGTGGTAAAATAGACCCCTGGCGAGCCTTCTACCCGCGCCCTCCCGGGCGCGTCGCTCAGGGAGTTGACCAAGATGATCCTCATCTGACGACCGCCGCCAACATCTCCGGCCCGACGGCTGTACTTCGGATGGCCCTCCGTGGACGCTTCCTTTGCGACAGGAAAACCACCTCTGGGTCACTCCGACGCGGCGCCGCCTTCTTGACCTCCTCTGGGGCGGCGTCGCGCTTTTTGTGGTCCGCGGGTCGCGGGCGCCCGCATGGGTCTTGAATCTGACCGATTTCTGGGGTACAATCGTTGCGCAGTACGGATCGGAACACGAAACGCATCCCGTCGGGCCCTGTCCCGCGCGGAAGGCCTCATGAGTGACATCGCCCCTGGTCACTGGGAGTTTCCGAACGCACGCTGCCCCCTGTGTGGCGCCGCCTGGCGCGGCGCCTCGGTGGGCTGTCCTGCACTTCGTTCCCCGGCGATCTTCTCGCCAACGTCTCCGTCTCTCGTTTGTACTCCGAGGGGCACACCCGCGGGCGACTGTCCATCTCACACGAGCCTGACCGTGCCGTGACGGCCGATCGCGACCGCTCCGGTCACGGGAGGCGTGCAAGTCACCCTTGTCCCCGAACGCGAGGGAGGAGACCTCTATGTCTATCTTGAAACGGCGATTGCACAGAAGGCCGTGGCAGGCTGCCCTGCTACTGGCGATTCTCGCATTCGTGGCGCTCGGCATCGGAATCAACGACGCGGTGACCGAACGCGACCGCGAGATCGCGGGCGCCCCGCCGAACTACCAGGCGCCCGCCGAAGAGCCGGCGCTCGAGGCCGCGGTGGCGCCGGCGGACGAGCTGGCCGTGCCCGAGGCCGAAGCGCCCGACGAGGCGATCTGGGAGGGCGACGACCTCGTCCAGCTCCCGCGCGACCCGCAGAAGCGGCGCGCCGCACTCGACGAGGCGGCGGCCCGGGCGCAGCTGCGCATGGCGGCGGCCGAAGCGGTGCCGCACGTCCAGGGCGCCGCCGGGTTCTCGACAGAGCCGCCGCGCTCGCGCTCGACCGAGGACCGGGTCCCCGAGATCACGCCCTACATTCCCGACGACGAGCGCAGGGGCGAGAAGACGTGGGGCCTCAATCTCCCCGATGACTTCACCCCGCCGCGCGAAGAGCTGATGGCGAGCTTCGCCGCCGGCCCGGAAGCGCAGCAAGCCCGCGACGATGCGGTGCAGGCGGCCTTCGCCCCGGCGCTCATGCAGACCTTCGGCGGGATCGACCAGACCACCCTCACCCCGCCCGACTGCGACGTGGCGGCGGGCCCCGACCACATCGTGGCCGTGGTC
>JAOTVO010000371.1 GCA_029863355.1 Candidatus Krumholzibacteriia bacterium | reverse complement strand
GCGGGGCGGCGAGATCCTGGACTGGCACGGCGTGTGGTTGCGCCTCGGCGCGGCCACGGACGACCCGCACGCCGGGCACGCGCACTGAGCCCCGCGCCGGAGGCGCGATCATGCGGCACCGCTTCGCAGCGACAATGACGACAGCAGGCGCGCTCGCGCTGGCGGCGGGCATGTCGTTCGCGGCCACCGTGCGCGTGGAGCCGGGCGGGCGCTTCTCCACCGTCGCTTCCGGCGTGGCGGCGGCCGCGCCGGGCGACACCGTGACCGTCGCGGCGGGCGTCTACAATGAGCACGGCATTGTGATCTCCCGGGCGATCGTGCTGCGCGGGGAGCCGGGTGCGGTGATCGACGCCCGCGACGCCGGCGAGATTCTCACCGTCACCGCCGACGGCGTCACCGTCGCCGGCCTCACGCTGCGCAACGTGGGCACCTCGTTCATGGAGGACCGCGCCGCCCTGCGCCTGGCCGGGGTGCGCGGGTGCGTGGTGGCCGACAACACGCTCGAGAACGCCTTCTTCGGCGTCTACGCCGAGAAGGCCCGCGACTGCGTGATCCGCGGCAATACGCTGCGCGGGTTGGCCACGCGCGAGGCCACCTCCGGCAACGGCATCCACCTGTGGTACTCCCGCGACATGACCGTGGCCGACAACCGCGTGTCCGGCCACCGCGACGGCATCTACTTCGAGTTCGTCGAGCAGAGCCGCGTCACCGGCAACGAGAGCGTGGACAACCTGCGCTACGGCCTCCACTTCATGTTCTCCCACGACGACGTCTACGAGCAGAACCACTTTGCGCGCAACGGCGCCGGCGTGGCCGTGATGTACACGCAGAACGTGATCATGCGGCGCAACACCTTCGAGCACAACTGGGGCAACGCCTCCTACGGGCTCCTCCTCAAGGAGATCCGCGACAGCGAGATCACGCACAACCGCTTCCACCGCAACACCGTGGGCCTCTACACCGAGGGATCCAACCGCGTGCGCGTGGAGCGCAACGTCTTTACGAGGAACGGCTACGCCGTGCGAGTGATGGCCAACTCGATGGAGAACGTCTTCTCGGACAACGATTTCGTGGGCAACGTCTTCGACGTCAGTACCAACAGCCGGCAGAACTTCAACACCTTCGACGCCAACTACTGGAGCGACTACCGCGGCTACGACCTCGACCGCGACGGCGTGGGCGACGTACCCCACCACCCCGTGCGCCTCTTCTCGCTCCTGGTGGAGAAGCAGCCGCCGGGCGTGGTCCTCATGGGCAGCCTCTTCGTGCGCCTCATCGACACCGCCGAGCGCGCGCTGCCCATGTTCACGCCGGAGACGCTGGTGGACGCGCGCCCGCGCATGGAGGCGGTGATGACCGGTGGCCGATGACTTTGTCGTGCGCATCCGCGGCCTGCGCAAGTCCTTCGGCAGCCTGTGCGTGCTCGACGATGTCTCGCTCGACATCCGCCGCGGCTCGGTGACCGCTGTCCTCGGGCCCAACGCGTCGGGCAAGTCGACGCTGATCAAGTGCGTCCTGGGGCTGGTGAACCCCGACGCGGGCGAGGTCGAGCTGGAGGGCGAGTCGGTGCGCGGCGAGTGGCGCTACCGCTCGCGCATCGGCTACATGATGCAAATCGCGCGCTTCCCCGAAAACCTCACCGTGGATGAGCTCTTCGGCCTGTTGAAGGACATCCGCGAGCGCCGCCGCGACCTCGACATCGAGCTCTTCGCGCGCTACGACCTGGGGCGCATCGGGCGCCAGCGCCTGGGCACCCTCTCCGGCGGCACGCGGCAGAAGATCAACGCCGCCATCGCATTTCTCTTTTCGCCCAGCGTGCTCATCCTCGACGAGCCCACCGTGGGGCTCGACCCCCTCTCCACCACGATCTTCAAGGACAAGGTGCGCAAGGAGCAGGCGGCGGGGCGAACGGTGATCCTCTCCTCGCACCTGGTGAACGAGGTGGAGGAGCTGGCCGACCACGTCGTCTACCTCCTCGACGGCAAGCCCTTCTTCGACGGCACCGTGGCCGAGCTCAAGCGCCGGACCGCGGAGACGCGACTCGACCGCGCGCTGGTGCGCGCGATGGAAAAGAGCGATGGGACACCACGCGACTAAGATCCTCCAGTACGAGTTGCACAACCTCGTGCGCAGCAAGTGGCTCCTGGCGCTGGCCGCCGTGCTCGCCGTCGTCACCGAGCTCCTCTTTCGCTTCGGCGGCGACCCGGCCAAGGTGGTGACGAGCCTGATGAACATCGTGCTCGTCGTCGTCCCCCTGCTGAGCGTGGTGTTGGGCACCATCTACTTCTACAACGCGCGCGAGTTCAACGAGCTCCTGCTGGCGCAGCCCACCAACCGGACCAGCATCTACCTGGGCAAGCTGGCCGGCTTCTCCGGCGCGCTGTGCCTGGCGCTGGTGGTGGGGCTGGGGCTGCCCTTCCTGATCCACGGCTTCGCGCTGCGGATGTACGCGGCACGCATGGCCACGCTCCTGGGCGTGGGCTGCTGCTTCGTCGTGATCTTCACCTCGCTCGCCTTCTACGCGGCCACGCGCTTCGAGGACCGGATCAAGGGCCTCGGCACCACCCTGCTGGTGTGG
>JAOTVO010000370.1 GCA_029863355.1 Candidatus Krumholzibacteriia bacterium | reverse complement strand
GTGTTCGATTCCGTGCGCTCGGCGGTGGACGCCACCGGCGCCAACGCGTCGGTGATCTATGTGCGCGCGCCCTTCGCCGCCGACGCGATTCTCGAGGCGGCGGACGCCGGCGTGGCGCTCGTCGTGTGCATCAGCGAGGGGATCCCGGTGCGCGATATGGTGCGTGCCATGCCCTATCTGGCCCAGAAGGGGACGCGCCTGGTGGGTCCCAACTGTCCCGGCGTCATCTCGCCCGGCCCGCGGGTAAAGGTGGGCATCCTGCCCACGGCGATCTGCCAGCCGGGACCGGTGGGGGTGGTGTCGCGGAGCGGCACGCTCACCTACGAGGTCGTGTTCCAGTTGACGCGCGCCGGGCTCGGGCAGTCGACGTGCCTGGGCATCGGCGGCGACCCGGTGATCGGAACCAACTTCATCGACACCCTGCGCATGTTCGAGGCGGACGAGGAGACGCGCGCCATCGTGCTCATCGGCGAGATCGGGGGGACGGACGAGGAGGAGGCGGCGCGGTTCATCCAGGAAAACGTGCGCAAGCCGGTCGTCGCCTTCAGCGCGGGGCAGACGGCGCCGCCCGGCAAGCGCATGGGGCACGCGGGCGCGATCGTATCGGGAGGCACGGGGACGGCGGCCGAGAAGATCGCCGCCTTCGGGGCGGTGGGCGTGCCGGTGGCGAAGATCCCGTCCGAGATCACGGCGCTGTTGCGCGAGACCGCGCCGGACTTGGCCGCGTAAGGCTCTAGACGAGCGGGACGCACCGCGGGGGGCGCTCCGCTCATGCGCTCGCGCTCGCGACGGGTCGTCCAGAGCGCGCGCTCGCAAAATCGCGTCGACCCCCACGCGGTGCGCCCCGGAGCTGCCGTACAGCGGTGCGCCCGGAGACGCCATACTGTGGCGCGCCACGGAGCCAACGACAACGGTATAGAGGAGACGGAATGAAGACGCTGCTTATGGTCAAGCCGGACACCGTGGCCGACGGTCACTACGGAGACATCATCTCGATCGTCCTGCGCAACCGTCTGGCCATCCGGCGCCTGACGATGACGCGCTTCTCGCGCGAGCGGGCCGAGGCGTTCTACGCCGTGCACCGCGAGCGCCCGTTCTTCGCCGACCTCGTCGTGTACATCACCAGCGGCCCGGTGGTGGCCATGGAAGTAGAGGCAGAGGACGCCGTGGGGCGGCTGCGCGAGCTGATCGGGGCCACTGACCCCGGCCAGGCGCGGGCGGGGACGGTCCGGGCCATGTACGGTAAGAGCCTGCAAAACAACGCTGTACATGGTTCGGACTCGCCAGAGAGCGCCGAGAAAGAGCTTGCAATCGCCTTTGGCGGTGCCTAGATTCCTCTCGCCGTTCTCCGCGAGAAATCGAATTTCCCGTCACTTGCACCGTCCCGATTGTGGCACAATGGCCCCGCCTCGGCGGCCGGTGCCCTCCGGAGGCCGACATGATCATCGACCTGCGCCAACTGGACCTACCCTCGGGAAGGATCGAGGGCGTCCAGGAAGTGGCCGTCGCGCCGCACTCCGAAGAGGCGGTGGACGTCCCCTTCCGGGTGACGCTGGACTACAGCCACAGCGGGGGCGCGGTCCACTTCCGCGGCCACGTCGAGGGTGCGCTGGAGACGACGTGTGACCGCTGCCTGGAGGCGATCCGAAGGCCCGTCGCCGGGGACTTCGACGTCGTCGTGCGCAGGAGCAGCGGGCGCGAGCCGACGGACGTCGAGGACGCGGAGGACTACCTGAGGATCCCGCTGGGCGAGCACGAGGTATCGCTCGAGCCGTTCGTCCGGGAGACCGCCGTGGTCAGCGTGCCCATGGTCATCCTCTGCGCCGAAGATTGCAGGGGGCTGTGTCCGGTCTGCGGGGCGAACCGCAACCGGGAAGACTGTCGCTGCCAACCCGCGGTGGACACGCGCTGGAACGCGCTCCGGCGTCTGTCCGACGGTGGCGACCACTCGTAGCGCGAGACACCACTCAAGAGGAGTCGAGAAGCATGGCACTGCCGAAACGCAGGCACTCGAAAGCGCGCAAGCGTAAGCGCCGCACGCACTACAAGCTCACCTCGCCGGGGGTCACCAAGTGTGCCAACTGCGGCCAGGCGAAGACCCCGCACAGCGTCTGCCCGCACTGCGGGCACTACGCGGGGCGCGAGGTCGTGCGCATCGAAGAGGAACTGTAGGGAGCCGCCCAGCGTGCGCATCGCCGTGGACGCAATGGGTGGGGACAGCGGCCCGGAGGTCGTCGTTCCCGCCGCCATCGACGCGGTCCGCTGCGGCGAAGGCGACCTCGAGGTTGTGCTCGTCGGCCGTGAGGATCGCATCCGGCCCCTGCTCGCCGGGCGCGACGCGACCGGGGTGAGCGTGACGCACGCCTCCGAGGTGATCGACATGTCGGAATCACCCCTGCAGGCGTTTCGCAAGAAGGTGGACGCCTCGGTTACCGTCGCCCTGCGGCAGATGCGCGAGGGGAGGGTGGACGCGGTGGTGAGCGCGGGCAACACCGGGGCGGTAGTCGCGGGCTCGCTGGTAACCCTGGGGCGGCTGCACGGCGTGTCGCGGCCCGCCATCTCCACGCTGTGGCCCAACAAGAAGGGCG
>JAOTVO010000369.1 GCA_029863355.1 Candidatus Krumholzibacteriia bacterium | reverse complement strand
CCGCGCTGTGCGGTGTGGTGGGGCTGGGATACGTCGGCCTGCCGCTGGTGGTCGAATTCGTGCGCGCCGGGTATCGGGTGCTCGGATTCGACGTCAATGCCCGCGTGGTGGATGGACTCAACGGCGGCCGGTCCCACATACAGGACGTGCCTTCGGCCGACGTAGCGCGGGCGGTGGCGGAAGGACGCTTCAGCGCGACCACCGATCTCGCTCGGCTCCAGGAACCCGACCTAGTTTCGATTTGCGTCCCGACGCCGCTGTCCAAGACCAAGGATCCCGACGTGAGCTACGTGCTCGCGGCGACCGAGTCGGTGAAGCAGACGCTGCGGCGGGGTCAGGCGGTGGTACTCGAATCGACCACGTACCCGGGCACCACGCGCGAGCTGATGCTGCCCGCCCTCGAGAGCGTGGGGCTCAAGGTGGGCGAGGATTTCTTCCTCGCCTTTTCTCCAGAGCGGGTCGATCCCGGCAATCCGCAGTGGCACACCCGCAACACACCCAAGGTCGTGGGGGGCATCACTCCCGCCTGCCTCGAGGCGGTGTGCGCGATCTATCGACCCGCGATCGAGACGCTTGTCGCGGTGTCGTCCACCGAGGCAGCGGAGCTCGTGAAGATCCTGGAGAACACCTTCCGCAGTGTCAACATCGGTCTCGTCAACGAAATGGCGATCGTGTGCGACAAGCTGGGGGTAGACGTCTGGGAAGTGATCGACGCGGCAGCGACGAAGCCGTTCGGGTTCATGAAGTTCACGCCCGGTCCCGGTCTCGGTGGGCACTGCATCCCGATCGATCCCCACTATCTCGCGTGGAAGATGCGGGCACTGAACTACAAGACCCGGTTCATCGAGATCGCAGGGGAGGTCAACGCCGAGATGCCGGAGTTCTGGATCGACAAGGTCGTCGAGCGGCTGAACGACCGCTCGAAGGCGGTGCGAGGCAGTCGCGTGCTGGTGCTCGGCGTGGCGTACAAGAAGGACATCGACGACATCCGCGAGAGTCCGGCGATCGACATCATCCGACTGCTGGAGCAGCGCGGAGCGAGCGTCAGCTACCATGACCCCCATGTCCCCCGACTGCGCGAGGACGGCATGGAATTCACGTCGGTGCCGCTGACGCCCGAGGCGCTCGCCGGCGCGGATTGCGTGGTTGTGGTCACCGACCACAGCGCCGTGGATTACGACCTCGTAGCGCGCCACGCCCCGCTGGTGGTGGATACCCGGCACGTATTGCGGAGGACCGAGCCGTGAATGTCGCGGTCGTGGGAACGGGATACGTCGGCCTGGTGGTGGGCGCCTGCTTGGCGGAGACCGGGAACACGGTGACGTGCGCCGATGTGGATGCGTCCAAGATCGACAACTTGAAGCAGAGCCAGCTCCCCATCTACGAGCCAGGACTCGAGCCGCTCGTGGTGCGCAACCAGCGCGAGGGGAGACTGCGGTTCACCACGGACGTTGGCGGGGCCGTCGAGGCGAGCGACGTGGTGTTCATCGCCGTCGGGACGCCCCCCGGGGAAGACGGCTCTGCCGATCTCCAGCACGTGCTCACCGTGGCCCGCACGATCGGCCAGCACATGAACACGCCCAAGGTCGTGGTGACGAAGAGCACGGTGCCAGTGGGAACCGCCGCGAAGGTCCGGGCGGAGATCGCCAAGCACACCGGCGTCACCTTCCACGTGTGCTCGAATCCCGAGTTCCTCAAGGAAGGCGCGGCAGTCGAAGACTTCATGAAGCCCGACCGGGTGGTACTGGGCACCGATGCCGAGGACGCGCGCCGGGTGCTCGAGGAGTTGTACGCGCCGTTCGTCCGGACCGGCAATCCGCTGCTCGTCATGGACATCGCCTCGGCCGAAATGACCAAGTACGCGGCGAACGCGATGCTGGCTACCCGGATCTCGTTCATGAACCAGATGGCGGTGCTGTGCGAAGCGATCGGGGCCGACGTCACGCTGGTGCGCCGCGGCATCGGGAGCGACCGCCGCATTGGACCAGCCTTCCTGTTCCCGGGGCCTGGGTACGGGGGTTCGTGCTTTCCCAAGGATGTGAAAGCGCTGGTGCGGACCGCACACGAGGTCGGTGTCCCGATCGACATTCTCGAAGCGGTGGAGGCGGCCAACGACCGGCAGAAACAACTGCTGGCGGCGAAGCTGCGTGCCCACCTCGGTGACCCGCGCGGGCGGATCATTGCGGTGTGGGGCCTCGCGTTCAAGGCGGGGACCGACGATGTGCGCGAGAGCCCGGCGCTGGTGCTGATCCGCGAGCTCCTGGCCGCCGGGGCTGAGGTGCGCGCCCACGACCCCGCCGCGCGGGAGACCGCCAAGCGGGAGCTGGGGGACCGCGTGGTGTATGCCGAGCACGCCTACGACGCCCTCACCGGCGCCGACGCTCTCGTCATCGTCACCGAGTGGCTCGAGTATCGGAACCCCGATTTCGAGCGCATCCGGCACGCGATGCGCCGTCCCATCATCGTCGACGGGCGCAATCTGTACGATCCGGCGCGGATGGCGGGACTCGGGTTCACCTACGACAGCATCGGCCGGGCCCCGGCGCGCGGATGAGGATACTCGTCACGGGAGCCGCGGGTTTTCTCGGATCAC
>JAOTVO010000093.1 GCA_029863355.1 Candidatus Krumholzibacteriia bacterium | reverse complement strand
TCATCAAGAACGTCGAGACGGGCAGTGAGCAGCAGATCGAGGTGGAATCGGACGGCATGGCCGCGCCGGCGTGGTCGCCGGTGGCCGACGAGATCGTGGTCTCGGCGGTCTTCGCGGGGCAGACGGACCTGGTGGTAGTGAACGTCGCCGACGGCACCTCGCGGCGGCTGACGAGCGACCCGGCCGACAACCTCACGCCGCGCTTCTTCCCGGACGGCAAGCGCATCGTCTTCGTGCACTACCCGGAAGTGACCATTCCGGTGCCGGACGACTTCCTGGGCCGCAACCGCGACGTGCTGAGCGAGATGGACTTCCTCGACGCGGACAACGTGCTCCGGCACGCGGACTACGACATCTGGGAGTACGATCTGGCGACCAACCGGCAGCGCGCGCTCGTGGCAACGCCGGGCGACGACACCGAGCCCTTCGTCCTCTCCGACGGCAAGACCATCGTTTTCGCGTCGGACCTCTCGGGCATCAACAACCTGCACGCGATCGACATGGAGACGGGCGATTCCTACCGCTTCACCGACGTGCTCGGCGGCCTGTTCACGCCCAGCGTAAACGAGGAGAAGGGCCGCATCGCGTTCAGCGCTTTCGTGCGTGGCGGCCACGACGTTTTCGTCTCCGACGACTTGCAAAGCCTCATGGCGCGGCGCTACGCGGACCACTCGCCGCGCGTGCTGGCGCACTCGGCGGCGACGGCGCGCGAGGACCTGAGAGAGGCGGACGAGGCGCAGGGCCCGGCGGAAGCGGCGCCGGGCGCGCTGGCCGCGGCGGATTCCGCGCAGGTGGCGAGTGTGTCCGGCGACGGCGAGGCGCCGCCTCAGGAAGAGAAGACGGGTACGGCGTCCGTCGACAGCTACGTGCCGGAGATCCGGCCCATCACCACCCCGCGCGACGCCGAGGGTGCCGACGCGTCCGCGCAGAAGAAGAAGCCGGCCGTGGGCATCGCCGAGGGGCTGCCCGGCGAGGATCCGCCGCGGAAGGGGGCCACGGTCACGCCGTACAGGACGCGCCTCGCGCCGGACTTCATCGGCCAGGGCGGCGGGCTCTACTTCTCGACCGGTTTCGGATTCGGCATCTCCAACAGCATCGCGATGAGCGACATGCTGGGCGACCACTACGCGATGTTCGCCTTCAACCTGTACCGGAACATCGAGGAGTCCGACTTCCTGCTCACATACTCCTACGTGAAGAAGCGTATCGACTACTCCGTCGGTCTCTTCCAGTTCAAAAGCTTCCTCGACAGCCGCACCAGCACGCTGGGCGAGGGCTTCTCGAGCTATCAGCTCTTCAGCGAGCGCAATTACGGGATCTTCGCGCTCATGAGCATTCCCTTCAACATGTTCTACCGGATGGACATCGAGCTGCAGAGCTACATCTCCGACCGGACCTTCTTCCAGCGCACGAATGACCTGGGCGTCTACGCACCCACCGGGGAGTCGAAGCGGCGCCTGTTCGAGCCCTCCGTCGCGTTCATCCACGATTCGTCGTTCTTCGGACCCTTCGGCCCGGTAGAGGGCTCGCGCTGGCGCGTATCGGTGGCGCGGGCGGTGGCGGCGGAATCGCGCGACGTGTCGCGGCTCACGCTGTGGGGTGACTACCGCTGGTACAAGAGCATCTTCTTCCGCAACGCCATCGCCTTCCGCGCGCTCTCCGCGATGAGCGAGGGCAAGGACCCGCGCGTCTTCTTCCTGGGGGGACCGACGACGCTGCGCGGCTACGACTACCTGCAGTTCGAAGGAACGAAGATGGCGATGGCGAGCTTCGAGTATCGTTTCCCGCTGATCGACGCGCTCATCCTGGGCTGGCCGGGGCGCTGGGGCTTCACCAACATCGGCGGCTCGGTGTTCTTCGACGTGGGTGCGATCTGGGACAGACATGACCCCGTATTCCTCGACAACCAGAACGGCACCCTGCGCTTCCAGGACACGGTGTCCGACGTCGGTTTCGGCTGGTACATGTACTTCGGATATTTCCTGCTCAACTTCCAGTTCGCGTGGCCGACCGACCTGCAGGAGTTCTCGCGCGACTACCAGTTCCACTTCTACATGGGCCCCACCTTCTGACCGGCCCGGCCCGCGCGCCGGCGTGCGAGAATCGGGTTTCCCGCTGCACGGCCGTGTGCTAACGTGGGCCGCACCATGGCCGACGCAACCATGCAGCACGACCCCCTGGCCGGCCTGAACGAGCGCCAGCGCGAAGCGGTGACCGCCATCGACGGCCCCGTGCTCGTGATCGCAGGGGCGGGGAGCGGCAAGACGCGGGTGCTTACCGAGCGCATCGCGCACCTCCTGCGCGACCACGGCGTGGCGCCGTGGGAGATCCTCGCCTTCACCTTCACCAACAAGGCGGCGCGCGAGATGAAGGCGCGCCTGGAGCGCTCTTGCCCCGGGGCGCTGGAGGCGCTCTGGGTGGGGACGTTCCACGCCACCGGCGTGCGCATCTTGCGCCGGCACGGGGGTGCGAGCGGGGTGGGCCGCGACTTCTCCATCTACGACGCCGACGACAGCCTGGGCGTGGTCAAGCAGATCCTCTCGGACCACGTCATGGACGCGCAGGTGGCCCGCTCGCCGCGAGCGCTCCGCGACCGCATCAGCCGCTACAAGAACGACCTCGTCACCCCGGAGCAGGTTCTGGAGAGCGCGCGCAACCGAATCGACGAGAAGATCGCGCTCCTCTACCGCGAGTACGAGCGCACGCTGCGCCGCAACAACGCGCTGGACTTCGACGACCTCATCGCCCGCGTGGTGGAGTTGTTCGCCACCAGCGACGAGGCGCGCGCCGCCTACGCGCGCCGCTTCCACTACATCCTGGTGGACGAGTTCCAGGACACCAACCCCATCCAGATGGCGATGATCGACGGCCTCTCCTCGCACCACCGCAACCTCTTCGTCGTGGGCGACGACGACCAGTCCATCTATAGCTGGCGCGGCGCGCGCGTGCGCCACATCCTCGAATTCGAGGACCTCTATGCGGGCACGCGCGTCATCCGCCTGGAGCAGAACTACCGCTCCACGCAGACCATCCTGGACGCGGCCAACCAGGTGATCGCCCACAACGTGGGCCGCAAGGGCAAGAACCTGTGGACCGACGGCGAGCGGGGCGAGCGCATCGGGCTCATCGCGTCGATGGACGAAGAAGGCGAGGCGGTCAACGTGCTGCAGGTGGTGCGCGAGCTGGTCGAGGGCGGCGTGAAGCTGCGCGACATCGCCGTGCTCTACCGCACCAACGCGCAGTCGCGCTCCCTGGAGGACGTGCTCAAGATGGGGTCGCTGCCCTACCAGATCGTGGGCGGGGTGCGTTTCTACGAGCGCACGGAGGTGCGCGACGTGCTGGCCTACTGCAAGGTGCTCGTCAACCCCGCTGATTCCGTGAACCTGCGCCGCATTATCAATGTTCCGAGGCGGGGGATCGGCAAGGCCACCGCGGAGCGCCTGGAGGCGCTCGCCGCGGAGAAGGGCACGACGGTGATTGACCTCGTGCGCGCCGGTGCGCCGGAGATCACCGGCGCCGCGGCGACGCGCCTGGCGGAGTTCGCCAGGCTGTACGCGGAGCTGGAGCGCTTCGCGGCTCAGCACGTCGCGCCGCAGGTGGTGGAGAGGATCGTCGAGGCGACGGCGTACATGCGGCACCTGAAGGAGCACACCGCCGACCACGAGAGTCGCGTGGAGAACGTGGAGGAATTCATCTCGGCGGCCCACGCCTTTGCCGAGAGCGCCGAGGACAAATCGCTGCGCGCGTTCCTCGAGGAGGTGGCGCTGGTGGCGGACATCGACGCCGTGGACCTGGAGAGCGGGCAGCTCACGCTCATGACGCTCCACAACGCCAAGGGGCTCGAGTTCGACGCCGTGATCGTCACCGGACTCGAGGAGGGGCTGCTGCCCCACTATAACTCGATCGACGACGCAGAGGCCGTGGAGGAGGAGCGCCGGCTCTTCTACGTGGGCATGACGCGCGCGCGCGAGCACCTCTACCTTTCGTGGGCGAACATGCGCCGGCGCCTGGGGCAGATCGAGGGCGGGATACCGTCGCGCTTCCTGCACGAGGTGCCCGACGCGTGCCTGGCGCATCCGCTGGGGAGCATGGTACGGGCAACCTCGGGCGGCCGCGGGATGCTCGACTTCGGCGGCGACGAGCCGGCGGCGCAGGTGCACCCCGACTACGAGTCGATGTCGCAGGAAGTCGGCGCGGCTGGAGCGACGCCGCGCGCGGCGGGCGCGAGCGGTACCGCGCCGTCCTACCGGGTGGGCATGCGCATCCGCCACCGGAGCTACGGCGGCGGTGTGGTGCGCCGCGTGGAGGGCTCGGGCGAGCACACGCGCGTCACCGTGATCTTCGACAGCGGGGGCGAGCGCAAGTTCCTGGCCCAGTTTGCGCCCATGCGTCCGACCCGGTGATACCGGAGAGCGAGCGACACCGTGAAGATCGACCGCGACACCATTCGCCACCTGGAGCGGCTCGCCCGCATCGAGCTGGACGCCGACGAGGTGGCGCGCATCACCGAACAGCTCGACCGCATCGTCGCCTTCGTCGAGCAGCTGCAGTCGGTGGACACCGCCGGCGTGCCACCGACGGGCCTGATGTCGCACGAGGACGGCGACCGCCTGCGCGAGGACGAGCGGCGCGAAGGCCTGCCCCGCGACGCGGTGCTGGGCCAGGCCCCGGACGCCACCGACGGCTACTTCCGGGTGCCGCGCGTGATCGAGAGGGGAGAGTCGTGAGCGCGCTGCACACGCTGGGCGTCTCGGAGCTGCGCGCGCGGCTCGCCGCCGGCGAGATGTCGCCGGTGGACGCGGTCGCCTCGACGCTCGACGCCATCGCGGCGCGCGACGCCGGGGTGGGCGCCTACCTCGAGGTATTCGCCGACGACGCGATGGCGCGCGCTCGCGCACTGGCCGACTCCGGCGACTGCCGCAAGCTGCCGCTGGGTGGCGTGCCCATCGCCATCAAGGACAACATCTGCGTGGCGGGCAAGCGCACCACGTGCGCCTCGCGCATCCTGCGCGACTACGTGAGCCCGTACACGGCGACCGCCGCCGAACGCCTGCAGGCGGCGGGCGCCATCGTCCTGGGCAAGACCAACCTCGACGAGTTCGCCATGGGCTCCTCCACGGAAAACTCGGCGCTGGGGACCACGCGCAATCCCTGGGATCCCGCGCGCGCGCCGGGCGGCTCGAGCGGCGGGTCGGCCGCGGCCGTGGCGGCGGAGATGGCCGCCGCCGCGCTCGGCTCGGACACCGGCGGATCCATCCGCCAGCCGGCGAGCTTCTGCGGCGTGGTGGGGATGAAGCCCACCTACGGACGCGTCTCGCGCTACGGGCTGGTGGCCTTCGCCAGCTCGCTCGACCAGATCGGGCCCATCGCGCGCAGCGTGGCCGACGTCGCGCTGGTGCTCGAGGCGATGTGCGGCCACGACCCCCGCGATGCCACGAGCCTCTCCGCCCCGGTGGACCGCTGGAGCGAGCGCCTGGAGGCGGGGCTCGAGGGGATGACGGTGGGGGTGCCGGCGGCGTTTCTGGCCGACATGGACGCGACCGTGCGCGCCGCCTTCGACGCCGCGCTCGCCCGGGCGCGCGAGGGGGGCGCGCGCATTCGCGAGGTGACGCTCCCACATGCCGCGTACGCGGTGGCCGCGTACTACATCATCGCCAACGCCGAGGCCAGCGCCAACCTGGCGCGCTACGACGGCGTCAAGTACGGGCACCGCGCGGTGGTGGACACCCTCTACGACATGTACACGCGCACGCGCGACCAGGGTTTCGGCGCGGAGGTCAAGCGGCGCATTTTGCTCGGCACCTATGTGTTGAGCGCCGGCTACTACGACGCCTACTACCGGCAGGCCCAGAAGGTGCGCTCGCTGATCATCCGCGACTTCGAAGCGGTGTTCGCCGCGTGCGACCTCCTGATGATGCCCACCGCGCCCACCCCGCCCTTCCGCCTGGGCGAGAAAATCGACGACCCCATTCTCATGTACCTGTCGGACGTGTACACGATCCCCGTGAACCTGGCCGGGCTCCCCGGCATCTCGCTGCCCGTGGGGTTGACCGACGGGCGTCTCCCCGTGGGCGTGCAGCTCGTCGGGCGCGCGCTGGACGAGGAGCGGGTGCTGCGCGGAGCGGCCGGACTGGAGAGGGCGTGCGGCTTCCATGAGCGCGCGATCGGATAGATACGAGCCCGTGATCGGCCTCGAGGTCCACGCGCAGCTCTCTACGCGGAGCAAGATGTTCTGCGGCTGCTCGGCGGCCTACGGCGGCGAGCCCAACACGCAGGTATGCCCCGTGTGTGTGGGGCTGCCGGGGGCGCTGCCGGTGGCGAACGCGCGCGCCGTCGAGTTCGCCGTGCGCATGGGCGTGGCCACGCACTGTGCCATCGCCGATGAGAGCGTGTTCGCGCGCAAGAACTACTTCTACCCCGACTGCCCCAAGAACTACCAGATATCGCAGTACGACACACCGCTCTGCCACGGCGGCCACCTCGCCCTCGCGGGCGGTAGGCGCGTCGGCATCACGCGCATCCACCTCGAGGAGGACGCGGGCAAGCTCCTCCACGCCGAGGGTGCGCACAGCCTGGTGGACATGAACCGCAGCGGCGTCCCCCTGATCGAGATCGTCAGCGAACCCGACATCCGCTCGGTGGAGGAAGCTTCCGAGTACCTGCAGAAGCTGCGGTCGTTGGTGCGCTACCTGGGCATCTGCGACGGCAACATGGAAGAGGGCAGCCTGCGCTGCGACGTGAACATCTCCGTGCGAGAGAAGGGAAGCGCGGACCTCGGCGTGAAGACCGAGGTCAAGAACCTGAACTCGTTCAAGCAGGTCGAACAAGCGCTGGCCTACGAGTTCGAGCGCCAGGCGGGAATCGCGGAAGCGGGCGGCGCCGTCGCGCAGGACACGCTCTTGTGGAACGCCGAGCGCGGCGTGGCCGAGGTGATGCGCAGCAAGGAAGAGGCGCACGACTACCGCTATTTCCCCGAGCCCGACCTCCTCGTGCTGCGCGTGGACGAGTCGCTGCGCGCGCGCGTGGCGTCCGGGATGCCCGAGCTCCCCGACGCCAAGGAGGCCCGCTTCGTCGCGCAATACAAGTTGCCGGCCTACGACGCGGGCGTGCTCACGGCGACGCGCGAAGTCGCCGACTACTTCGAGGCCGCCGCGGAGGCGGCGGGCGAGGCCAAGGCGGCGAGCAACTGGGTGATGGGTGAAGTGCTGCGCGAGCTCAACGAGCGCAAGATCGAGATCGCCGCTTTCGAGGTGGCGCCGGCGGCGCTGGGCGAGCTGATCCGGATCCAGGTGGCGGGCAAGATCAACTCGTCGACGGCCAAGGAGGTGCTGCGCAAGATGATCGCCACGGGCAAGACGGCGCCCGGCATCGTCGCCGAGAAGGGCCTCGAGCAGATCAGCGACGACGACGCCATCGAGCGCGCCGCGACCGAGGTCCTCGACGCGCACCCAGGCGAGGTAAGCAAGTACCTGGGCGGCAAGGAGAAGGTGATGGCCTTCTTCGTGGGCCAGCTCATGAAGGCCACCCGCGGCAAGGCCAACCCCAAGCTGGCCACGGACACCTTCAAGCGGCTGCTCGAAGCGCGGAGAGGCTAACGGGCGCGGGGCGAAGCTCCGACGCGATTCGACAGCGTGCGGGGCGCGGGTCGATACCCCGACGCGATTTCACGAGCGCGCGCTCTGGTGTTCTCCATGGCGAGCGCGAGTGCATGAGCGGAGGGGTGTCGACCCGCGCCCCGATCCTCGACGAGCCCGAAAAAAGGCCCTTGCGCGAGCGCGCCCGGACCTGCTACAGTGTGCGGACCAACACCGGTCCACCGGCAACGGACGGGATGTGAGGAGGATGATGACGATGCGGTACGTTGCCTTTTTCATTTGTGCGCTTCTCGCGCTCGCTTTCCTCTCTCCGACCGCCGCGGCCCAGATCCGCTTGAACGAGATCCTCGCCGATCCGGCGAGCGACTGGGACAGCGACGGTACGGTCAATTCCAAGCTCGACGAGTGGGTGGAGATCGTGAACGTCGGCGCCACGACCGTCGACCTCTCGCGTTTCCGTCTCACCGACGAGTCCGGCGGAACCGCCTGGCGCTTCGTGCTCAGCGGCACGCTCGCGCCCGGCGCGGTCCGTCTGGTCACCGGCGCGGAGGTCTCCGCTTGGCAGACCGCCAACGGCGTCGGCAACTTCGGCCTGAGCCTGAACAACGGCGGCGACACCGTCTACCTCTACGAGGTGGTCGGAAGCGACACGCTCGTCGCCGATTCGCGGGCCTTCGGCAGCGTCGAAGTGGCCGACGACCGGGCGGTGGGACGGCAACCCAGCGGCACGGGTGCGTGGGTCCTCTTCGACGGGCTCAACCCGTACACCGGATCCGCCTACGTGGCCACCGGCTGCCGCCCGTCGCCCGGCGCCGTGATCGAGTGCACCACCCCCGTCGAGACCTCGTCGTGGGGTGCGATTAAGAACCTGTACGAGGACTAGCAAACCAAAGGCGCCGTCTCGTTGCCGGTGGACGGGTGCCTTGACAGGCCCGCGGCTCGTGGGGTAACTTGAGTAAGCGCAAAACGTTGCGCTTCCAGCCGAGCCATGGGCGACGACCTCTACGATAGTTTCACCGCGGGCGACCCGCTGGCCGCCGCGCGCCTGATGTCCACGGTCGAGCGCGGCGGCGAGGCGGCCGCGGCCGTCCTCGAGCGCGTGTTTCCGCGCGTCGGCCGCGCGCGCCGCGTGGGGCTGACGGGCAGCACCGGGGCGGGCAAGAGCTCGATCGCCAGCGGGCTCATCCACGCCTACCGCGGCGCCGGCCACACCGTCGGCGTGGTGGCCGAGGATCCCTCGAGCCCCTTCACCGGCGGCGCCGTGCTCGGCGACCGCATCCGCATGCGCCGCGCGCAGGGCGACACCGGCGTCTTCGTGCGCTCCATCGCCAGCCGGGGCACCGAGAGCGGCCTCTCCACGCTCGCGATCGAACTGGCCGACGTCCTCGACGCCTTCGGCCGCGACCTGATCCTGCTCGAG
>JAOTVO010000368.1 GCA_029863355.1 Candidatus Krumholzibacteriia bacterium | reverse complement strand
GAAGGGCGGAAAGGCGGTGGGCGTCGCGCTCGAGAACGGCGACGAGATCTACGCCAAGACGGTGATCTCGGGCTGCGATCCGCGCGTCACCTTCCGCAAGCTCATCGAGGAGAAGGAGCTGCCCGCGGACCTGGTGCGCGCCATCGACAATTTCAAGTTCCGGGGCTCTTCCGGCAAGGTGAACCTGGCGCTCGACGCGCTGCCCAAGTTCACCAGCATGAAGGATCCGGCGATGCTGCGCGGGATGGTCGAGATCTGTCCGAGCGTGGATTACGTGGAGCGCGCGTACGACGACGCCAAGTACGGCGCCTTCTCGAAGCGGCCCTACATGGACGTGGAGGTGCCGACCATCCACGATCCGACCATGGCGCCGCCGGGCAAGCACGTGATGTCGATCTTCGTGCAGTACGCCTCCTACGACATGCCCGAGTACGGCACGCGCGATCAGCAGCGCGAGGCTTTCGGCAACGCGGTGATCGACACCCTGGCGGAGTTCGCTCCCAACCTGAAGGACATCATCCTCCACAAGCAGGTGCTCACGCCCTGGGACATGGAGGACCAGATCGGCCTCACGGAGGGCAACATCTTCCAGGGCGAGCTCACGCTCGACCAGCTGTTCTTCTTCCGGCCTGCGGCGGGCTGGGCGGATTTCCGCACGCCGATCCGGAACTACTACCAGTGCGGCTCGGGGACCCATCCCGGCGGTGGCATCACCGCGGGGCCGGGCCGGCTCGCCGCCCTCGAGGTCCTCCGGGACGGGAATTGAGGCCGAGCAGCGAACGGAAACGCACTACGCGGCGCCGGGTCGGCGCGAAACCACGCAACGAATAGGAACGAACCCCTTGGCTAACTACGACGTCATCATCATTGGAGCGGGTCACAACGGTCTGGTCGCGGCAGCGTACCTCGCGAAGGCGGGACGCCGCGTGCTGGTGCTGGAACGGCGCAGCATCGTCGGTGGAATCGCCGTCACCGAGGAGATCTTCCCGGGATACAAGGTCTCCACGGTCGCCGACAGCGCCGGCTACCTCGGTGACGACGTGCGTCGCGATCTCAAGCTCGACTCTCACGTCGAGATCCATCAGACCGATCCGATCGCCTTCTCACCGCAGCCGGATGGCTCGCACCTCACGATCTGGCGGGACGCGGCGCGCACGGCCAAGGAGATCGAGCGCTTCTCCAAGTCCGATGCCCAGGCGTATCCGGCCTTCGTCGAGCTGATGCGCAAGATCGCGGACGTCGTGGGCGGACTGATGCGCGTGACCCCGCCCGACCTGCCCGACCTCAGCCTGAAGGATTTGCGCGGCATGCTGTCGCTCGCGGGGCCCGTGCGCAGACTCGGGCGCAAGCGCATCAACGACCTGCTGCGCGTGCTGCCCATGCCGGCCACCGACCTGCTCGATGAGTGGTTCGAATCGGACGCGCTCAAGGGCGCGATCTCGGCGAGCAGCGTGCGCCAGGCGACCTGGGGCCCCCAGGAGGCCGGCACCGCATACACGCTCTTCCACGACTGGGCGCTGTCCGACACCGGATTGTTCCGATCGTCGAGCTTTGTCAAGGGTGGCATGGGCGCGCTCTCGGAGGCCATCGCGCATGCGGCGCGCGGCTACGGCGCCGAGATCCGCACCGACGCGGCCGTCGCGCAGATCATCGTGGAGAGCCGCAAGGCCGTCGGCGTGACGCTCGCCAATGGCGAGCACCTGCGCTGCGGTGTGGTGGTTTCGAACGCCGATCCCCACACCACCTTCCTGGCGCTGCTCGCGCCGCGCCTGCTCGACGCCAGCTTCGTGCGACACGTTCGGAACATCAAGTACCGGGGCTCGGCGGCGCGCATCCATCTGGCGCTGCGCGCCCTGCCGGAGTTCACGGCGCTGCAGGGAAGCGACGCCGTGACCCATTTGCGCGGCCCCATCCAGATCGCGCCGTCTCCGGAATACATCCAGCGCGCCTTCGACTGCACGAAGTACGGCGAGTACTCGAAGCGCCCCTATCTCGACATCTCGATTCCCACGCTGAACGACCCGAGCCTGGCGCCCAGCGGCCAGCACCTGATGTCGATCACGGCCAAGTACGCGCCCTACGCGCTGCGCAACGGCGACTGGACTTCGCAGAGCAAGACATTCACCGAGGTGGCGCTGGACACGCTCGCGGAGTACGCGCCGAAGATCCGCGAGTGCATCGCCGAGCAGCGCACCCTCACGCCGCTCGACCTCGAGACCACCTACGCGCTGCCGGAAGGCAACCTACACCATGGCGAGATGACGCTCGACCAGTTCTTCCATATGCGTCCCGTCCCTGGCTACGCGCGCTATCGAACGCCGGTCGACGGGCTGTACGTGTGCGGCTCGAGCACCCACCCGGGCGGCAACGTCTCGGGCGTGCCGGGTCGCAACGCGGCGCACGAGATCCTGAAGGACGGTTGAGCCGAACAGATTGCGGGCGTGAGGCCCGGCCGGCGATGCGACCCATGGCGCGAGCGGGTCGGCCAGCGACGCGGCTCAGTGGCCCCCGCCGATCAGCAGGCCCAGGGCGTAGAGCGCGCGCCCGAGGTGTGTGCGCAGCGTCTCGCGCTCGACCGCGCCATGCGCCTCCAGCAGCGCGGCCAGCT
>JAOTVO010000367.1 GCA_029863355.1 Candidatus Krumholzibacteriia bacterium | reverse complement strand
CCGTCCGAAGACGGGGTCGTCCACCGGCATGGGCGCCTGCCCGCGCGTGCCCACGCCGATGGTGTAGACCTTGATATCCAGCGAAGCGGCCACGCGCGCGGCCGTGGGCGGGTCCACCGCGCCGGCGTTGTTCTGGCCGTCGGTGAGCAGGATTACCACGCGGCTTTGGGCCTCGCTGCTCTTCAGGCGATTGGCCGCCGTGGCCAGCGCCACACCGATGGCCGTGCCGTCTTCGAGCATGCCGATGTCGACCTCGTCGATGAGCTTCTCGAGCATCGCGTAGTCCAGCGTGAGCGGGCACTGGGTCATCGCCTGCGCGGCGAACGCGACCAGGCCGATGCGGTCGTGCTGGCGCTTGGCCACGAACTCCTTGACCACTTCCTTGGCCACGTGCAGGCGGTTCTTGGGCTTGAAGTCCTGCGCCTGCATACTTCCGCTGGCGTCGAGCACGAGCATGATGTCCACGCCCTCGGCGTGGGTCTTGTACACCGAGCGGCCGGTCTGCGGGCGCGCCGCGCCCGCCACCAGCAGCGAGAGCGCGAGCAGCCGCAGCGCGAGCCTGCCGTGGCGCTTCCACGCGCTCGCCTCCAGGCCGGCGCGCAGCAGGAGGTCGAGCGAGGAGTAGCCCACGGTGCGGTTGCGCCGGCGCCGCGCCGCCCAGGCCAGGAGCGGCACGAGCAGCAGCCCGAGGAACGCGAGCGGGTAGGCGAAGCGAAAGAGGGACGTCACGCGCCACCTCCCGCGGCGGCCGCGGTGCCGTCCGCTTCCCCGCCCGGCGCCGTTTCGCGCGGGGTCGTGCGCACCACGATCTCGCGCGCCGCGCCGATCGCGCCCTCGGCCGCCGCGCGCGGCGGCGTGAAGCGCGCGAACTTCACCAGATCGGCCTCGCCCAGGAGCGCTTCCAGTCCGTCCACGTGATGGCCGCGCGCGCCGAGCACCGCGACCAGCTCGTGCGTGGTCCGGTCCATAGCGTCCACGCCGTAGCGCGCCTCGAGGTAGCGGCGCACCGCGTCGACGACGAGCGTGTAGTAGCGCTTGAGCTCGCCCGCCTCCACGAGTCCCATGCGTTCGATGCGCGAGAGCTCGGTCAGCGCCACGAAGTCGGCAGGCAGCTGCACCTCCGGGGCCGCATCCGCGCCTCGCCGGCGGCGCTTCCACAAGAGCCACGCCGCCAGCGCGATCGCGATCGCGGCGGCGGCGCCGAGGAGCCACGGCACGATGCTGCGCGGCGCCTCCCACTGCTCTTTCAGGGGCGCCAGGTCGGCGTCGTCCGACGCCAGGCGGCGGACGGGAACGGCCGCCTCGCCGGTGAACACCCGCACCGTGTCGCCCGACGGGGTGAGGAAGTCCACGTGGTTCTCGGGCAGGAGCGCCCGTTCCAGGTCGAGGCCGATGAGCACCAGGTCGGCGGCGCGGTGCGCGCGGCCGGCCGGCGCCCGTTCCTCGCGCCAGCGCAGCGAGAGCAGTCGGCAGTCGCCGGCGTCGAGCGCGGGGGGGGCGAGCAGGTCGAGCGTGTCCGGGTAGTCGAAGCGCCAGGTGACGGTGAAGCGCTCGCCCACGGTGACCGAGTCGTCGGGCACGCTGCGCTCGAAGCGCACGCGCTCGCCCAGGTCGACCTCGACGCGGCCCGCGGCGTCGCCGGCACCGGCGGCGATCGCTGTTACCCAGATCGCCACCCCGATGGTCACGGTGAGCGCCTCGCGCGCGCCTCTGCTCGTGCTCCTCGCCGCCGCCGCCACCACCGTTACCTCCGCCGCGCGCGCGCCTTGAAAAAGCGCGTCAGCGGGACGATGTAGTCGGCGTCGGTGTCGATGTCGACGCAGTCGACGCCGTTGCGGCGAAAGAGCGTCTGCAGATTCGCTTCGCGCTCGCGCGCGTGCGCGGCCAGCCGCTGCGTGGCGCCGCGCGCGCCCAGGTCGACCACCCGTTCCCCACCGTGCTCCTGGTCCCACACGCGCAAGAGGCCCTTCCCGGCGACGGTCGACTCGCGCTGGTCGTGGATGCGCAGCGCGACCAGGTCGAACTTGCGCGCGGCCATGGCCAGCGGACGCGCAAAGTCCGGCGCCATGAAGTCGCTCAGCACGAACACGATGGCGCGGCGCTTGACCACGCGCATGAGAAAGGAGAGGGCGCCGGCGACGTCGGTTCTGCGGCCGCGCGGCTCGTAGAAGAGGATCTCGCGCACCACGTGGAGCGCGTGGCGGCGGCCCTTGTCGGCGGGGATGTACTCCTCGACGTCGTCTGTGAACACCACCGCCCCCACCTTGTCGTTGTTCTGGATGGCGCTGAAAGCGAGCAGCGCGCAGATCTCCGCGGCCGTGTCGATCTTGGTCTTGGACGCGCTGCCGAAGCGGCCCGAGGCCGACACGTCCAGCAGGAACATGACGACCAGCTCGCGCTCCTCCATGAAGCGCTTCACGTACGGCGCGCCCATGCGCGCCGTCACGTTCCAGTCTATGGAGCGGATCTCGTCGCCGGGCTGGTACTCGCGCACCTCGTCGAACTCCATGCCCTGGCCCTTGAACACGCTGTGGTATTCGCCGGAGAAGACGTCGTTCACCAGGCGCCGCGTCTTGATCTCGATGCGCCGGATCTTCTTGAGGACGTCGGTGAGGTTGCGCT
>JAOTVO010000060.1 GCA_029863355.1 Candidatus Krumholzibacteriia bacterium | reverse complement strand
TGAGCAGCTCGTGGTCGATCGCCTCGGGGACGTCCACTTCGATGTCGTGGTGGGAGACGCCGGCGAAGTCGCGGTAGTAGGCGTCGAGAGGGAGAAGCGTCACCACATCACCCAGGCGCGCGGCTAAGGCCAGGGCCAGAGTGGACTTGCCCGAGCAGGACGGTCCCGTGATGCCGATCATGCGGGGTGCTCGCGGAGGCATGGCGGGAGGATAGCATCACCCCGCGGCCGGGCCAATCCCCACCAAAATGATGCAGATGCATCATATCGGAGCCGGTGGCAGCTTCGGTACCATTAAAAAGCGATCATTGGGTCAATCGACATCGACACGCCTCCGGAAGGAGCCGCCATGGGTACCCGCGCGATCCTCGCCAGTGGTCTCTTCCTTGTATTCTGCCTCTCGATCCCAAGCGCCACGACCGCCACGACCTGGCACGTCCCCCTCGACGCGCCCACCATCCAGGCCGGCATCGACTCGGCCACGGCTGGCGACACGGTGTCGGTGCAGTGCGGCACCTACCACGAGAACTTCATCGAGATGAAACCCGGCGTCCACCTGCGCAGCGAGACCGGAGACGCCGACTGTGTCACCATCGACGGCGACGGACTCAACAAGATTCTCTACTTTCTAAGCGGCGATGTGAGCAGCTCGCTCGAGGGCCTGACTTTCACGGGAGGAGGGGGAAACAACTTCGGCGGCGCCATTCAATGTTGGTCTGCGTCTCCGTCGATATCGAAATGCGTGTTCGTGGACAACTTCGCCGTTCAGCAGGGAGGCGCGATCAACTTCGACCATTCCAACGCCCAAGTGGCCGATTGTATCTTCCTGAACAACAGTGCCCAAATGGGCGGTGCGGTATTCACTTACTTATCAGTAATGTCGATGACAAATTGCCTGTTCGCGGGGAATTCGGCCCAGTGGCACGGAGGAGCTCTCTGGCTGGGTAGTATGCCATCCGTGACCAACTGCACAGTGGTCGACAATGCGGCTGGTATAGACGGCGCCGCCGTCTTCCTTGACGACGACGCCGGCGCCAATCCTCATTTCACGCGAACGATCATCGCTTTCAACACGGGCAGCCCGGCCTTTAGCACGCACCCGAACCCAACGGCGACACTCTCCTGTTGCGACATCTACGGGAACCCTGAGGGAGACTGGGTCGGCCCCGTCGCGTCGCAGCTGGGTGTCAACGGCAACGTCTCTACCAATCCGTTGTTTTGTGATCTGTCCGCGGGCGACTATCACCTTCTCGTCGGTTCGCCGTGTCTGGGCGCGTGTGGGCAGATGGGAGTGTACGGCGCGAGGTGTGAGCCCGATCCCATTATCGCTGGCATCACAGACGTTCCGAACGACCAGGGTCGCCAGGTGCGTATCAGGTGGAAGCGAGGCTACTACGACGCGCCTGGTGACTCGGTCGACGTGGAGTCATACGAGGTATATCGATACCAGGGAGCCTTTGCGGCCGCGAAGCCGAAACCGGATGGCGGGGCGCACCTCGTGGAAGGCTGGGACTATATCGCCAGCGCGCCCGCGCACGGGGACTCGATCTATCAGCTCGTGGCACCCACGCTCTGCGACTCGACCATCGCGAGCGGGCAGTGCTGGTCGCAGTTCTTCGTGCGCGCGGTGACGACGGATCGCTTCCTCTATTACGACTCGGCGGTGGACAGCGGCTACTCCGTCGACAACCTGGCGCCGGGGGTGCCGGCGGCGTTCGCGGTCGCGTACGGCCCCGCGGGCGGCAATGCGCTTTCCTGGGAGTCGGTGCCGGACGCGGACTTCCAGTACTACAAGGTCTATCGCGACACGGAGGCGGGATTCACGCCCTCGCCGGCCAACTTGCTGCATACGACGATCGACGTCGAGTGGCTCGACGCGGGCGGCACTCAGGGACACTTCTACATGATCAGCGCCGTGGACCACGCGGGCAACGAAGGCGACGCGACGGGACCGGAGACGGTGACCGGCGTGACGCAGGATCCCATGCCGAACGCGTACGCCCTCTACCAGAACGCGCCCAACCCGTTCAACCCGGTGACGACCATCCGCTACGATCTCCCCAGCGCGTCGCCGGTGACCCTCGTCATCTACGATGTCTCGGGCCGGCGGGTGCGCGCGCTCAAGGGTGGCGGCGTGGAGCCGGCCGGACGGCGAAGCGTCATATGGAACGGCACCAGCGACGCGGGCACGCGCGTGGCGAGCGGCGTGTACTTCTACCGCCTGGAGGCGGGGTCCTACACGAGCACGCGTCGGATGGTCCTGCTGCAGTGATCCGCGCGCGGATCGGACCGGATGGTCCGCATCCCGCGGTTTGATCGCGCATCGCGCGTTGTGATAGCATGGCCGAACCGGGCGCCCGAGGCGCCCGGTTCGGCATCATGCGTTTTACTCCCTTCATCGTTCTGGCGGGCGCGCTCGTCGCGCTCCTCGCCGCGTCCCCGCCGGCGGGCGCGCAGCCCGTCGAGCCGTCCGTCGAGGCCCTCATCGACAGCACGCGCGTGCTCCGGCGCGAGGGCCGCTACTCCGAGGCGTCCGTCGTCTCGCAGCACATCCTCGATCGCGTGCGCCTCGACACGCAGCGGCGACCCTTCGAGGTGACCGACGCGGAGTGGCGCGCGATCATCTACCGCAAGCTCGCCGCGCTCTCGCCGGAGAAGCAGCGCCTCGCCGCCCGCGCGGACAGCCTCTACGACGTACACCTGCGCATCGTGCGCAGGGGCAGCTTCGACGAGGCGGTGGGCGTGGTGGAGACGATGATCCGCATCGAGACGATGCTGATCGGGCGCGACACGCCGCACGTGGCGGGATCCATCAATCGGCTCGCCGACCTGCACCGCACCGCTGGGCGCTGGCCGCCGGCCGACTCGCTCTACGACCTCGCCCTCTCCATCCAGCGGAAGACGCTGGGCCGAGAGCACCCCGATTACGCGCTCACGCTGGCCAAGGCCGGCGAAGCGGCCTACGCGCTGCGCGGCTTTGCGCCGGCCGACTCGATGTGCCGCGAGGCGCTGGCCCTGGGGCTGCGCGCGGCGGGCGAGATGGACACGCGCGTGATTGCCATCCTCGAGGTCACCGGCAGCGTCTCCTGGGAGAACGACCTCGCCGAGGCGGAGCAGATGTACGCCCGCGCGCTGGCGCTGGCGCGCCGCCTGCACGGTGCCGACTCCCCGCGCCTCTTGCGCACGCTGCACGACTACGCCATCACGCTCTACCACCAGCACCAGTACACGGCGTCGCTGGAGATCCTCGACGACCTGTGCACGGTCTACCGCGCGCGCTTCGGCGAGGACAGCTTCTACTACGCGCTCGCACTCAACGCGCGCGGCAACTCGCTCGTCGGGTTGCGCCGCTATGACGAAGCGGTGGGATGTTTCAGCGATGCCGTGCGCATCGAGCGCGCGGCACTCGGCGAGGAGAGCGGCGAGGCGGCCGCCCCGCTGGGCAACCTGGGCAACGCGCTGGCCGCGCTGGGCGAGCGCGCGGAAGCCGAGCCCGTGCTGCGCGAGACCGTCGCCATCCGCACGGCCGCCTTCGGCGAGCACGACCTCGCCGTGGCCGAGGCGCACCTGGGACTGGGCCAGTTCCTGCGCGCGACGGGCCGCGCGGACGAGGCCGAGAAAGAGCTGCGCCGCGCCGCCGACATCTACGGCGCGTTCGCCCTCGGCATCAACGAGGGTTACCTGCACGCGCTCACCTCGCTCGCCGCCGTGCGCGCCCAGGCGGGCGCGCTCGACGAGGCGCAGCGCCTCCTCGAGGACGCGTGTGCGCGCTACGAGACGGCGCGCACGCGCGTGAGCGCGCGCCCGGTGGGGCGCGCCGCCTTCGCCGACGCGGTCTCTCCATACGAACGCCTCGCGCGCGTGTGCCTTGCCGCGGGGGACGTCGTCGGCGCGTGGGAAGCCGCGGAGCGCGACCGCGCGCGCGTGCTGGACGACATGCTCGCGCGCTCTGGCACCCACGACGGCGCGCACGCCACCGAACGCATCGCCGAGCCGGTGGCGCTGGCCGACGTGCAGTCTGCCCTCGGCGCGAGCGATGCGCTGCTGGGATGGATCGACGGTGAGGCGCCCGCCTGGGCCTACGTCGTGCGCCACCGCGGCCCCGTGGCGTGGCGTCGCCTCGACCAGGCGCGTGCCGGCGACGCCATCGAAGCGCTCCGCACCGCACTCTCCGATCCGTCGCGCAGCACGCGCGACTTGGAGAAGCTCGCGCGCGACGTCTACCAGGCCCGCATCGCGCCCGTGGCCGACGCCCTCGAAGGCGTCACACGGCTGGCCGTCGTCACCTCCGGTGACATGGCGGGCATTCCCGTCGAGGTGCTGCTCGACGCCGAGAACGGGGCGGGTGCGGCGGCCGTCGCCTACGCGCCCTCCGCCTCCGTTCTGCACCATCTCGCCTCCCGGCCGCACCCCGTGCGCGACGGCGCGCTCCTCGCGCTCGCCGATCCCCCCTTCAACGCCGAGCAGGCGCAGGCCATGCGCGACGAGGACGCCGCGGAAGCGCTGGCCGGCTTGCGGCGCCCGGACGAAGACGTCGCGCGCGGCGCCGCGGCCGGGCGCAGCGAGGCGATCGCCGAGCTGCCGCGTCTGGCCGGCACCCGCCTCGAGGTCCAGGCCATCGCGCCCCTGTTCGCGGAGACCCTGCTCCTCTACGGCCCCCACGCCAGCGAACGCGACCTCTACGCGCTGTGCACCAGCGGGGACATCGCCAGCTACAGCCACATCCACCTCGCCACGCACGGCTTCGCCGATGAGCGCTTCGCCGAGCGCACGGCACTCGTGCTCTCGCAGGTGGATCTGCCCGACGCCATGCAGTCCCTGGCCAGGCGCGAGCGCGTCTTCGACGGGCGCCTCACCATGGGCGAAGTGGGGCGCGAGTGGCGCATCGACGCCGACCTCGTCACCCTGTCCGCGTGCCAGAGCGGGCTGGGCCAGTACGCGCGCGGCGAGGGCTACGTCGGCTTCGCGCACGCCTTTTTCCTAGCCGGCGCGCGCGGCGTGCTCGTGAGCCTGTGGGACGTCGCCGACCAGCCCACGCGCCTCCTCATGACCCGCTTCTACGAGAACCTCCTGCAGCGCGCCATGCCCAAGGCCGAGGCCCTGCGCGATGCCAAGGCGGCGCTGACCGCCTACGAGAGCCGTCCCGACCACCGCCCCTACGCCCATCCCGCCTACTGGGCCGGATTCGTGTTGATGGGACCCTGGGATTAGCGGTTAATCTCCCGGGGGGACGGCCGCCTGCAGCGCCGCCCGCCGCACGGACCATGCGCACCGACGACGAGATTCTGGACGGACTGCGCGCCCGCGAAGACTGGGCCGCCGAGGTCGTGCGCGAGCGCATCACGCCCCTCGTGCGCAGCCGCGTCTACGCGTTTCCCGACTGGGAGGACGTGCGGCAGGGGTGCCTCTTGAACGTACTCAAGACCGTCCGCGCCGCCGGCGAGATCGAGAATCTGTGGGGACTGGTACGCCGCGTGACCATCTGCCACATGATCGACCACAACCGCCGCCACCAGCTCTCGCGCACCATCTTCAGCCATCCCGGCGACGACCCCGGCGCCGAGCGCGCCGAGGCTGCGCCCAACACGCCCGAAGGCGCGGCCGATCCGGCGGCTGGCCTCGACGAGCGCCTCGCCGACCAGGAGCTGTTTGCATACGTGTTCCAACGCCTCGGCCAGGCCTGCCAGCAGCTCTTTCGCGCGCTCTTTCTCGAGGAGCGCACTTTCGAGGAGGCCGCCGATGAGATCGGGATCGCGCGCGCGAACCTGCGCGTGCGGCTCAAACGCTGCCGCGACAGGGCCGTAGCGCTTCGCGACCAGGCCTTGTAACGGGAAAGCGGATGATTCGACCTGAATAGGGAAAGGGGGAGCGGTCCCGGCGATCGCCGAGGATCGCCCGCAGATCGTGTGACAGCCATGACCGACGAACCCGGCATTTCCTGTAGCGACGCCAGCGATCTCATTCTGTCGCAGGCCGCTGGACGCATCGAGAGGGACCAGGACGAGGCCCTCGAGGCCCACCTCGCCCAGTGCGTCAATTGCCGCCGCGAGGCGACGGAGACCGGCTGGCTCGCCGAGCAGCTGCGGACTCACCACGCGCGCATCGACGATGCGCACCTCGCCGCGCGCCTCATCGTCGAGTTCGCCGAGTCCCCCGCCGAGTTCAGCGACGAGGAGAACGAGACCATCTGGGCCCACCTCGACGCGTGCCCCCGGTGCATCAAGGACTACGAGCGCGCGCAGACGCTGCTCGCGGCGCGCGTCGATCTGACAGCAGAGGCGGGGGAACAGGCCAAGTTGGAGGATGCGGCCGGCGGCGCCGCGCGCGCGCGGGCTCCTCTGGGCGCGCCCAGTGGCGCGCCGCCGTTTCCCCCTTCCTCCTCCGCTCCCGCCGGCTGGCGCGAGCGCCTCGCCGCGTTGGGCGCCGCGCTCAAGAAGCTCGTCGCACTCGTGCCACCTCAGCGCCGCGCGGCCGTCGTCACCACACTGGTCACCGCCGCCGTGGCCGTGACGGTCGCCGTCGTGTACACCTCGCGCACCGTGACCGGCGGACCCGCCGCCCAATGGGCGCCCCTCGACGTGCTCTCCAGCCGCACGCCCGTCCAGGAGCTTCCCATCCGCCTGGCCACCCGCGGCGGCGGAGGCGGAGGCGCCGAGCCCGACGCCACCCTCAACATGCGCCGCATCGACCACATCGTGATCGTCGTCGACCTCGACCGCGTCGCCGCCGGCGCCGACCAGTACCAGGTCGTGATCACCGACGCCCAGGCCGTCGAGATCTTCCGCGACGCCATCGCGCAGAAGTACTTCGACGACGGCCGCTTCTTCCTCGACCTGCGCGGCCGCCGTTTTTCCGCCGGCGACTACGTCCTCCAAATCGAGGCGCACTACGGCGAGCGCATCTCCATCGCGGCGCGCTCCCGCTTCACCGTCCGCAAGTAGCGATTGTTCCGGAAATCGTCGCGGTGGGTGCCGTCTACTCGTCCGGGCCGAAGCGAATCTCTTCCGGCGCCAGCCTCAGACTGTCCGCGAGCAGAACCCGGGGCGCGTACATCTGCCGGAAGGGCGCCAGGCGCAGGTGCACCCGCGTCGTGTCCCCTTCCCGCGACGAGCCCAGAACCGTCTGACGCGTGTCCAGCTCCAGTCGTCGCGGGCGGACCGTGGCCGGATCGACCGCGACCGACGTGCCGTCGCGCAGGTGAATCCGCATCGCCGCCGGCGTGGCCGCCAGGCGGTTCAGGACCGGCAGCGCCGCCGTGCTGTCCGCCGTCGGGTCCAGCGAGAAAATGACCGGGCTCTCCTCGTACGCCCAGTCGATCTCGATTCTCGCGATCATGTACTTCCGGAGCCGCAGGCTGCGCCCAGTACCCGCTTCCCGCGCGATTAGCGTGTCACCCGAGATCCACACCGTGCCCGAGAGCGTGGCGCGGCGCGGCATACTCAGGCGGACCGTGGACGTCGTGAGCGATTCCACGCCGGCGATCGCCCGTGCGCCATACTGCCCCTGCGGCCAGCTTTGCAGGAAAGCTTCGTAGCCTTCCCGGCTGTTTCGCGCGACCGCCCGTTCCCAGTCTCCATCTTCCTTCGCCATCTCTATGCGAATGCGCGCGATCGTCGCGTAGTAGTGATCCGGGTGCGCCTCTATGAAGCGCGTGTACGACTCCGCCGTGCCAGCGCGCTCCGCCTCGTCCCACTCCCGATCCGTCGAGCTGCACGCCATGGCAAACGCCAGCGCAAGAGCCACACAGACCTTCCCCAGCGATCGCCGCCGGCATCCAGATGCTCTACTCATGACCATGTGATTCACAACCCAGCTTCCACTTGGCCAGTCTACGTCTCTCTCCCCCAACCTGTCCATCCCGCCACTCCCGACCCAGGCAACCCCGTTTACAGATGCCTGTCCGTCCGCTAACATGTCCCTTTCCCGGAGGCCCCATGCAGACACTCCTCATCGGACACAGCCCCGACGCCGACGACGCGTTCATGTTCTATGCCCTCGCCAAGCGGATCGTGACCATCCCCGGCTACCAAGTCGACCACGTGATGGCCGATATTCAGACCCTCAACCAGAAGGCCCGCAAAGGCGAGCTTCCCGTGACCGCCATCTCCGCCGCCGTGTATCCCGAAGTCGCCCACCGCTACCGCATCATGTCCTGCGGCGCGTCCGTCGGCCGCAACTATGGGCCCATCCTCCTCGCGCCGGAGCCCATGACCCTCTCCGATCTCGCGAACAAACGCATCGCCGTCCCCGGCGATTTTACGACGGCGTACATGCTCCTCCGCCTCTTCGTCGGCGCGCCCTTCCAGCCCGTGCAGGTAGCGTTCGACAAGGTCATCGACGCCGTGCAGAGCGGCCAAGCCGACGCCGCCGTCATCATTCACGAAGGTCAGCTCACGTGGCAGCAGACCGGCCTCCACCTCGTACTCGACCTCGGCAAAGCCTGGACGGACGACACCGGCCTCCCCATCCCCCTCGGCCTCGACGTCATCGACCGCCGCCTCGGCGACCAGACCATGCACACCATCGCCCGCGCCCTCAAAGAAAGTATCGTCTACGCCCGCGCCCACGAAGACGACGCCCTCGACTACGCCATGCAGTTCGGCCGCGGCATCGACCGCGACACCTGCCGCACCTTCGTGCGCATGTACGTGAACGAGGACACGGTGGATATGGGTGAAGAGGGGCGGCGGGCGCTGGAGGAGTTGTTCAGGCGGGCGGTGGAGAGAGGCATGATCGCGGAGAAGCCAAAGGTGGATGCCATCGAGTTCTAGCCAGGAACCTCTCCCCGACAGCGCTAGTAAGCCGCTCGGTAGTCGATGTCGAATCGAATGCCGGTGACTTTGTCCGCGTCGACCGTAACGGGATAGATGTTCCCCGCTCCATCGAACCGGTTTGCGTAGAACAGCGTATCTTCTACGGCGAACACGCTGTACTCACCTGGTGGGAGCTTGACCTGAAAGAAGCCTTGCGCGTCCGCCCAGGCAGTAGCGACGAGCGGGGTGTTGATCTGTTCGAAAAAGGCTCCTTGCGATTGGACCACGTCCTGAAAGGACGTGAGCTCGTGGATTCTCATCTCTCGGCCCACTGCGGTGATGGTCCCGGTGGGGCAGTTGGGCATGAAGTTCCCTTGCCAGAACCACACGTCTCCCCAGATTCCCTGGGGAATGCTCACGCGGTTGCCGTGACGGCCGGGGTATTCCACGGGCGTCCAATCGGAGCCGCAGGGAGATGACGGATCTTTGCAGCCATCGCTGGCCGCAACGGCCAGGCCGAAGACGAGCCAGAAGAGTATCGTACGCGTGTGGTAGGGGCGTGGGGTCGCTGGACGGATACGACCGCGTCGGGGTGGGGGGTTCCCGCGCCGCGAGCTTGAGAGGGTCATGATGGCCTCCTAGCGTCGACCGGTGGGCGGCGGGGTCTATGGAATGAATCTAGGCCGCTGGGACTTGGCTGTCCAGGGGAAAAAGGGAGCTGCGGGTCCGCACGTACCCGGGCGTCGATCAGCGGCCCATGAGTTCAGCGATCGGCACGGCGCTGCGCTAGGGTTGTGACAGCCCTTGCGCGACCCGACGCGCCTCCGCCTCGGTGAAGTCACTCGCGACGATGGCTCGCCCCACGCGAATGGGAGCCATGATCCGGGGTGCGGACACGAGCTCCCCGTTCAGGAACATGCCGCACTGTTTTCCCACGTTGCCCTCTGTCAGCTCTTCGAACTTCCGGCTCCCAGCCGCCGTGAGCATGAGTTCCACCGCCCAGCGTCCGTTCTGCATGGTCGCGAACGCCGAATCGACGTCGGACTGGTTGACCAGCACCTCTTCATGAAAATAGAAGCGCTTCCCGGTCCGACCGAATTCCAATTCCTTCAGTCCCGGAGCTGGTTCGTCTTCCGCAATGCGGAACTCCAGTGTCACCTGCTTCGATTCTGAACATCCGATAAGCCAGAATGCCAATAGGCAGAAAACCAGAGGCTGCTTTAACACTTGCTTCACCTCTTCTGGCTCCCGAGAAACCAACTTTACTTCGGCTCTCTTCCGTCACGCTTGTGATTCCAGAACCCCGGTCGTGAGAACACCCACGCTCGGGCGAAATACGCGAACCAGATGACGGCGAAACCAATGAGAGTATACGCGATCGCGACAGTCGGGCCCTTCGCCCCGTATGAAGATCGGGAACGCAAGGACAGCGAAAACCACGCACAATACCACCGTCACTGTCACCCACGTTTTGCTGTACATCGGCACCTCCTCTACACCAGTTCCTCGAGCTGAAAGCGATGCCGGATCGGGTGCATGACCGCGTGTTCGAGCATGGCGTCGACGCAGTATGTACCGCCCCAGCGCGCGGTATATTCACGATCGAGCTGCTTTTCGGTGACGGCGGAAAGCGGCGTGCGCCATTGCGCGAGCAGGTGCTCGAGATAGTCATCGACCCTTTGCGCGATCTCATCGAGGCCGGGCACCGGGCGTATCTGGGGGTCCGGCAGCTCGAGCATCTTGCACGTCCAGGTCATGTATCCGCGCGCGCAGCTGAGGACGTGCCGGAGGAGCGTGTCCAGGGACTGGTAGGCGGGGTCGTCAGTCTTGGGCAGCGCGACTCCCGCCCGCTTGGCCGCCTTCCAGGTGTCGAGGAACTCGTTCATGTGCCGCTCGTGCAGAAGCACCAGGGCGCGGGTGCCGCGGTACGTGTAGTCGGTCAGTTCTTGCTCGGTTCCCACCGTTGTGCTCCTCCGCCGCCTCAGACCGACGATCGCTACCAGCCAGACCCTATCACCGGGACCTTGATACTAGCCTCAATGCGTCGAGAATCAAGCAGGCCAGTGAAATTGTCTCTTTGTGCTTGGGTGGAAGCCAAATGGGGGCGGACTCAGTCCGCCCCCACCGGGCGAGAAAACCTAGTGCCCTTGGGCCGCTAGCGCGTCTGTTCAGCCGTGGCGCCGTGCGCTGATGCCGTCGAATCAAGGGGAAACGGGCGGCTCAGCGGGCCGTTCAACACGGGTTCAAACAGGCGTTGATGGCGGCATTGGCCTTAGGCTATTGAAACTGCGAGCTTGTGGAAGGTGGAGTTGCCGACCTCACAGGTCTCAACCCGAGGATTGCCTTCAAGCAACCCATCAAGAGCCTTCAACACTCCCGGATACGTGTCGTGGTTGTAAGTGTCCGCGTTCTCCTTGTTGTCCCACAGACTGATGGCGAGCGCATCCGTTCGGCCGGGGGTAACGAACGTGATTTCGTCCTGGAACCCCTTCAGATCGCGAAGCATGGGAATGACCTTTTTCTCCAGTCTATGGGTGAGCTCAGGTGTGTTTGAAGATGTCTTCAGAGTCATAAACACTTTGCGTGCATACATGTTAAGTCTCCTTGCGTTTGTCTCTTATGCTGAGGGCCGATCCAGGTAACTTCCGTTGGTTCAGACGACCTGGGTTACGCCTCTCTTATTAACTAAGATAGGTTAATTCGCTTGCCGTGTCAAGCCAAGAATGATACTATTTCTGTAGTTAATCGAGTACAGTTAAGTAAAGGCGCCTCTTAAATGGATGTCT
>JAOTVO010000366.1 GCA_029863355.1 Candidatus Krumholzibacteriia bacterium | reverse complement strand
GAGCGCTGGGGTCAGCGGCTGCCGGAGGACTTCGACCCGCACAAGCCGGGCGTCGACACCTACGAGTGGCCGTGTCGCACGTGTGGGGGGACGATGCGCCGCGTGCCGGAAGTCATCGATGCGTGGTTCGACTCGGGCGCGATGCTCTCAGCGCAGTGGCACTATCCGTTCGAGCACGAGACGGAATTCCAGGCCCATTTCCCCGCCGATTTCATCTGCGAGGGTGTGGATCAGACGCGGGGGTGGTTCTACTCGCTGCTGGCAATCGCCGTGGGGGCGTTCGACGCACCGGCCTATCGCCACGTGATTGTCAACGAATTGGTGCTCGATGCCCAAGGACAGAAGATGTCCAAGAGCCGCGGCAACGTGGTGGATCCCGCGGCGGTGATCACTGCCGCGGGCGCCGATGCCTTGCGGCTGTACCTGCTCGGCCAGAGCCAGGTCTGGCTCCCGAAGCGGTTCGATGGCGCCCAGATCGGAGAGCTCGCGGGTGGGTTCTTGAAGACCCTGCGCTCCACGTACGACTTCTTCGCGCTGTACGCCGGTGACTGGGATCCGGGCGCAGCGCCGGCCGAGGCCCGCCGGCCGCCGGTCGATCGTTGGCTGCTGGCACGCCTCGACGCGGTGACCGCCGCGGTACGCGCGGCGTGGGACGGATACGATGTCACCGCCGGCGTGCGCGCGCTGCTGGAGTTCGTCGTGGACGACCTCTCCAACTGGTACGTCCGCGTCAACCGCGCCCGGTTCTGGGCGCCCAACCGTGATCCCGATCCCGCCGCGCTCGCGACGCTGCACGAGGCGCTGCGGACGGTCGCGCGGCTGCTCGCCCCGGCCGCGCCATTCCTGTCCGACTGGATCCACCGGGCGCTGGCGGGAACCTCGGTCCACCTCGAGCGGTTCCCCGAGGATCGGGGACGGCGGGCGCCGCAGCTGGTGCGGGCGATGGCTGCCGTCCGGCGGTTGGCCACCCTCACCCGGGCGGCCCGCGAGGCCCGCAAGTTGCGGGTCCGTCAGCCGGTACGCCACATCCGGGTCGCCGTGCCGGCCGCGGACCGGGGCGAGGCCTTGGCGGCCCTGTTAGATATCTTGGCTGCTGAAGTGAACGCCAAGACCTGCGAGGTCGTGGCGTCCGACGACTCGCTCGTGACGCTGCGGGGCAAGGCCAACTTCCGCAGCCTCGGCAAGCGCTACGGCAAGGAGACGCCGCAGGCGGCAGCCGCCGTCGCGGCCCTCGCGCCCGATGCGTTGCGGGCGCTCGAGGGCGGTGAGCCGGTCACCGCTGGACCGTTCACGATCGGTCCGGACGACGTGACCGTGACGCGCGAGGTCGCGAGCGAGTGGGAGGTACAGAGCGACGGGCCGTACGTCGTCGCCCTCGACCCCACCCTGACGGAGGAGCTGGTCGAAGAGGGCCTGGCCCGAGAAGTGGTGAATCGCGTGCAACGCCTGCGGAAAGAGGCGGGGTACGAGTATCGCACCCGGATCGAGCTGGGCGTGACCGGAGACGCGGCCGTTGTCGAGGCCGCACGCCGGCACCGGGCCTTCGTGGAAGAAGAGACCCTCACACGCCGCACCACGCTGGGGGAAGCCCTGGACGGGGCCGACGTGACGCAGGACGTGGACATCGAGGGCCGCCGCGTGACCCTCACGCTGCGGCGCCATGACGGACGAACGCACGAGACTGGATGATGCCGACGAAATCCAAGGCGAAGGGTCTGACCAAGAAGCAGCTCCAGCACCTGGAGAAACGGCTCCTCGAGGAACGCGCCCGGGTGATGAAGGAACTGGGCCACTACGGCGAGTCGTTCAACTCGACCCTGCAGGCCTCCGATGGCGACCTGTCGAGCTACTCGTTTCACATGGCCGATCAGGGCACCGATGCGATGGAGCGCGAGAAGGCGTTCCTGTTCGCGTCACAGGAGGGCCGCTATCTCTGGCACGTGAACCAGGCGCTCCGCCGCCTGTACCTCACCCCTGAGAAGTACGGCAAGTGCGAGCAATGCGGGGACGACATCGGGTTCGACCGCCTCGACGCGCTGCCGCACGCGCGCCTCTGCATCCAGTGCAAGGCGAAGGAAGAGGATGGCAAGCGGCGCTGACCGGCGGCTGTTCTGGGCGGTCGTTGCGGGGGTGCTGACGCTCGACCTGATCACCAAGTTTGTGGCGGAAGCCCAGTTGAGCTACCACCCCCTGCCCGTGATCGGGGAGTATGTCCGCCTGCGTCTGGTGTACAACGAAGGGGCCGCCTTCGGCCTCCACGTGGGCGAGCATTCCCGCTGGATCTTCTTCCTGCTGGCGCTGGTGGCGCTCATCGTGCTCGCCTCGATGGTACGGGCCACCCGCGCCGGCGACCGATTCCGGCTCGCTGCACTGGCGCTCATCTGCGGCGGCGCGGGCGGCAATCTCATCGACCGCATCCGCAGCGCCCAAGGTGTGGTCGACTTCCTCGATGTTGGCGTCGGCGCGTGGCGCTGGCCCACGTTCAATGTGGCGGATTCGGCGATCACGGTCGGGGCGGTCGCCTTGGCCCTCTCGCTGTGGGCCGAGGGACGCCATCAGGAGCGCGCGAAGGAGGCCGGGACGGCGGCGACGTGACCGCCGGTCCGGTGCCGGGCGAGATCGTCTTGT
>JAOTVO010000365.1 GCA_029863355.1 Candidatus Krumholzibacteriia bacterium | reverse complement strand
CGAGCGGCCTGCTGCCGAGGAGGAGCGCCCTGGAGACGGTGCTCGGGTACAGCTCGGCCGCGATTCCATCCTTGCTGACGGGAGCCCGCCCGGACGCGCACGGCGCATGGGCGATGTTTCGCCGGGCGGGGGGGCGCTCGCCCTTCGCCTTCCTGCGCCACGCCCCCCGGCTGCCGCACGCCCTGGAGTGGCGGGCGCGGCGGCTGGTGCGACGCCTCGTGGACCGGCGCGGGGCCATCCGCGGGTACTACGATCTCTACGAGATTCCCGTGCACCTGCTCGCGCGCTTCGAAGTGGGGGAGGCGGGAGATCCGTACCTGCCGGGCGAGCTCTCGCGCGAAACGCTCTTCGACCGGCTCTCGTCCGCGGACGTCGCCTACCGCATGTGGTACTACCGAACGCCGGAGTCGGACAACATGGCCGCGCTGGTTGACGCCGTCGCCGGCCGGGAGCGGATGCTCTTCCTCTATACGGCGGAGCTGGACGCGCTGATGCACCGCGTGGGAACCGCGGCGGACGTGGTGGGCGAGCGGCTGCGGCGCTACGAGCGCTTCATCGAGCGCGTGCTGGAGCGGGCGCACAACCGAGGACGAGAGACGAGCGTCTACGTGCTCAGCGATCACGGGATGACGGACGTGCACGCGGAGATCGACCTGTGGGGCGGGCTGGAGCGGCGGGGCGTTCGCCTGGGCCGCGACTATCTCGCCTTCTATGATTCGACGATGGCGCGTTTGTGGGCCCGTTCCGAGGTGGTCGAGACCGCCGCGCGCATCCTCGAGGATGCGGGCAGGGGACGGCGGGTCGCGGACGCGGAGCTGAACGCGCTCGGCTGCTATTTCCCGGACGGGCGCTACGGCACCTCGATCCTGCTCGCCGACCCCGGCGTCATGATCGTTCCCAGCTTCATGGGTTCGCAGCGGGTCGCGGCCATGCACGGCTACGATCCCCGCGACGGCGGCTCCTTCGGCTGCTTTCTCACCGACGACCCCACCGGCGCCTTGCCCGGTTCCATCCTCGGAGTGAAAGACTATTTAGTGGGGCGTGTGACGAGCTGATGGGAGGGACGACGGAGCAGGTGGGGGTCGCGATGGCTTGGAGCGTGCTGGCGCGGGCCGGCCGCTTCGCGCTGGGCATCGCGAGCAGTATCATCGTCGTGCGCTCGCTGGGCGAGCACGACTACGGCGTGCTCAGCGTGGTGCGCACGGTGCTGATGTTCGCCGTGGTGGTGGCGGGTGCGGGCCTGGGGCAGGCGGTGCTCAAGTTTCTGCCGGCGCTCCGCGTCGACCGCGCCGGCGGGGAAGCGCGCGCGCTGCTGCGCGGGGTGACGGGCGCCCATGTCGCCGTCTGGGCGCTGGTCGCCGCGACATGCTACGCGGGACGCGGGGCGTTCGAGAGCGTTTTTGCGATGGAGGGCCTGGGCGTCCTCGTCGCGGCGGCGGTGGCGCTGGCGCTCTTCGAGATCCTGTTCACGCTCTTCGCGCAGGTACTCAACGCCAGCTTCGACACCAGACGCCTGGCTTTCGCCAGCCTCGCCAGCCACGTGGTCTACATAGCGCTGCTGGCCGTGCTGCTGCCGCGGGGGCACGGCGTGATGGGAGTGATCTTCGCGCTGGCGGCGGGCAACCTCGTGGCCTGCGCCATGGTGGCGCCGAGGCTGAGGCGTGCGACCAGCGTGGGCGACGGCCGGGCTCGCGAAGGCGTCGGCGCGGGGCGTCTGGCGCGCTACGCCGTCCCGTTCGCGGCCATCGGCGTGCTGAACATCGTGGTGTGGCGACAGTCGGAGACGGTGCTGCTCGCACACTACCGCAGCGCGGCGGAGACGGGGTACTTCGATCTGGCTTACCGGCTGCCGCAGACCATCCTGGAGTTCGTGCCCGGGACGGTGTGGCCGATCGTGATGGCCGGGGTGTCGGAGTGGTACGCGCGGAGCCGCGAGAGTCTTGGGACGGCCATCGACCGTTACTACCGCATGCTGTTCATGCTGTGCGCGCCCATATGCGCGACCGGCGCCGTCCTGGGTGGGCGCGCGATCGTGGTTCTGTTCGGGGAGTCGATGGCCCCGGCGGCGGTCCCCGCGCAGATCTTCTTTGCCGTCTTCACCGTCTCCTTCCTGACCACCCCGCTGTCCATGGCGCTCTACGTTATGGAGAAGACGCACGTCAATCTGCTAGTCTACCTGGGTCTGGCGCTGGCGAACGTCGGGCTGGACCTTCTCCTCATTCCGCGCTACGGCGTGGCGGGGGCCGTGGCGCCGGTGGCGATCGTCATCGCGGTTTCCCCGTTCGTGTACCACGCGGTTCTGTCGCGCCACATGGGGGGAGTGCGCATTCCGTTCCGATTCATTGGCAAGTGCTTCATGGCGTCCAGCCCGGTGGTGCTCCTGATCCCGGCGTTGCGGTTCGTAGACGGCGCGGCGGCGTTGGCGGTGGCCCTGGTGGTGGCGTTGGTCCTCGTCCTCCTGGGTTTCAAGTGGACGCGGGTGATCGGGGACGCGGAGCGGGGTCTCCTGCGTTCGGTTCCCGTTCCGGGGGCGGCGCGTATCTTGAAGTTCCTGTCGTCATAGCGGGTCGAGCACTGGAGGCTCCATGCATCGCGATCTGAAAATCAGCGTGGTCATACCCTGTTACAACG
>JAOTVO010000059.1 GCA_029863355.1 Candidatus Krumholzibacteriia bacterium | reverse complement strand
GCCGGGTCGGTCTCGGAGAGCACGCGCAGCTCGCGCCCACCCACCTTGATGCCGGTCTCGGTGGGCGACACGTTTCCGGGAAAGCGCCCGTGCACCGAATCGTACTTGAGCAGGTGCGCCAGTATCTCCGGGCTCGTGAGATCGTTGACGGCGGCGATCTCGAAGCGCTCGTCGGCGTGTGCGTGGCGGTAGACCAGGCGGCCGATGCGGCCGAAACCGTTGATTGCTACTCGGATGGGCATGTCATCCTCCTTCTGGGCGGTCGATCATTAGCGTCGCTCTCGCTCCCCCCCAAAAAAACGCGTTCCGGAGCCGGCCGCTTCTCCCGCGCACCGCGCCCGCCCGGCGACCGGCCTGCGCGGCCGCTCACGGGCCAATTCTGCTTCTAGGGTACGAGAACGGATTCACAAAAAAAGAGGGAGCCGGCAACCTCCGCAATGATACCCGCGCCGGAAGTGGCGGTCAAGGCAAAGCGTTACGCCGCCCGGCCGACGCCGATGACCGCCACCTCCCGCGCCCCGGCGGCGAGCAGGACGCTGGTGCACGCGGCCGCCGTGCAACCCGTCGTGATCAGGTCGTCGACGAGCAGCACGCTCTGCCCGGCGACGTCCTCGCGGCCCGCACGAAACCCGGCGCGCGCGTTGGCCGCGCGGTCGTCGCGGGGGGTGAGCGACTGGGGACGCCTGCCCCGGGGCCGCGCCAGGGCCCCGGGTGCCACCGGCCAGCCCGTGGCCAGGGCGAGGCCTCGGGCGATCTCCTCCGACTGGTTGAACCCGCGCCGGCGCCGGGAGATCCCATCCATGGGCACGGGGACGAGGGTGGCCGTGTGGGGGCGCCCCTGCCAGTCGGCCAGCGCCAGGGCGGCGGCCGCCGCCAGGCCGTCGAGGAGGGCGCGCACCCCGGCGAACTTGACGCGGTGGATGGCCTCCAGCAGAACGGGGTTGGTCCGAAACGGCGCCACGGCGACCAGCGGATGCGTTCCCTCGGGACCGCCGCCGAACGCCTCGCCCGAGGCGAGGACCACACGCCCGGCGGCGCCGTAGCGGCCGATCACCGCCGGGGCGCCGTCGGTCTCCAGGTCGCGCAGGCAGCACGCGCAGAGCGGGTGGCTCTGCAACCGGATCCACCCGCCCGCGCGCCCCGCCGGCGCCAGGGCGGCGGCGGCGAAGCGCGCTGGCGGGAACAGGCCGGCGCGGGAGGGGTCGTAGCGGCGGCCGCAGAGGTGGCACGCATCGGGCACGACGGCGCCGACGAGCGCCTGAACCGCCGCCCCGGCCAGTCTTCCCAGCAGCCTCGACACCCCACCCATCCCCCACGTCCGCGACCCGACCCCGGGCGCTCAGGAGCGGCCGGCCCCGGCGCTCGCCGGGCGTTGGACCATTAGGAACACGCCCAGCGCGAAGAGCGCGATGCTGATCAGCTGGTTGAAGGTGAGACCGAAGACCACCCGCGCGTTCGCCTCGTAAGAGCGCACGAAATCCACCGCAAAACGCGCCACGCCGTACAGGACGAGGAGCAGGCCCAGGGTGGCACCCCGGCGCGCCCGGAGCCGCGGCTCCAGGGCGAGCAGCGCCGCGAGAATCACCAGGCCGTAAGCGGAGGCGTAGAGCTGTGCCGGGTGGAGGGCGACCGTCGTCAGCCCCAGCGCGTGCGCCGCCTCCGCAGCGGACTGCCCCGCGGCCGAATCGGGGGGAAAGGTCACGCCCCAGGCGAGTGTGGTCGGCTTGCCATAGCAGCAGCCGCTCATGAAGCAGCCCACTCGCGTGATGGCCACGCCCAGCGCGACGGAGGGTGCCGTGATGTCGGCCACGCGCAGGAACGAGAGCCGCTTGCGGGCGAGAAAGGCGTACGAGACGAGCATGGCGGCGAGCATGCCCCCGTAGAAGGTCGCCCCACCCCGCCACAAAGCGAAGAACTCGACGGGGCTGGAGAACTCGTCGAGGTGGAAGACGACGTAGAGCAGGCGCGAGCCGACCACCGCGGCGAGGATGATGTACACGCTGAGGTCGAGGATGTGCTGCGGCTCGACGCCGGCGCGCTTGGCCCGCCGCGCGGCCAGGTACATGCCGGCGAGGAAGCTCAGGGCGAGCATGAAGCCGTACGAGCGGATCTGCAGGGGGCCGATGTCGATCAGGACGGGATGCACGTGTCGTCTCCTTGTCGCGCGTCGATCTGCCGGGAATATAGCCCCCCGGGGACGCTTTGTCAGCGGGCGTGGTGCGCGCGCCGTCACGGCGCTAGTACTCGTACCACCTTGCCCCGCAGTTCAGGAGGACCCCCACGAGGAAGCAGCTCACGATCATGGAGCTGCCCCCGTAGCTAATGAAGGGCAGCGGGATACCGGTCACGGGGGCCATGCCGGTGGTCATCGCCACGCTCACCACGGCCTGGAAGAACAGATAGGCGCCCACGCCGACGGCCACCGCCGAGGCGAACTCCCCCTTGGCCTTCTGCGCAATGGCCAGCGCCTTGACGATGATGACCATGAAGAGCAGAAGCACGATGAAGGCGCCGAAGAAGCCCAGCTCTTCGCCCAGCACGGAAAAGATGAAGTCGGTGTGCTTGGCGGGGAGGAACTCCAGCGCCTTCTGCGTCCCCTCCAGATAGCCCTTGCCGCCGAAGCCGCCGGAGCCGATGGCGATCTTCGATTGGATCACCTGCCACCCCGCGCCCAGCTTGTCGGCGCCGGGGTCGAGGAAGTTGACGATGCGCTTCTGCTGGTAGGGCTTGAGGTCGTTCCAGAGGATCGGCACCAGGAGGCCGACGCCGAGGTTGGACACGACCAGGGCCACGCTCTCGGCCAGGTGGCGGCGCCGCACGTACGCCACCACCATGACGCTCACGATGAACACGCCGAAGGGCCATGGGTTGTGGGCAACGTTGTCTCCGTAGATCACGAGCAGCGCGCACACCAGCGGCGAGAGACCGAAGAAGATGTGGATCCCGCGGAAGCCGCGCCAGTAGAGCACGGGGATCACGAGGCCCAGGAAGACGAGCGCCGTACCCAGGTCCGGCTGCTCGAGCACCAGCAGGAAGGGCAAGGCGAACGAGACACCCACCAGGGCGAGGTTCCGCGGTCGGCGCGGATCCCCGCGGTACCCGGACAGGATCCTCGCCCAGGCGAAGATCACCGCGATTTTCATGAACTCGGACGGCTGCACCCGCAGCGGCCCCAGCGACAGCCAGCGCTGCGTCTCCCCGCGGCTGGGCAGCGCGAGAACGACGACGAGGAGGATGGCGCCGATCGCATAAATCAGGTAGGCGAGCGATTCGAACACCCGCATCGGAACGGCGAACCCGATGACCAGGGCCACCGCACCCAGGATCACCCAGAGGAGTTGCCGTTGCAGATAGAGGTGCTCCGTCTCGACGGTGTAGCCGGCGCCCACCGCCGGGTGAAAGACCGAGTAGATCATTCCCAGCCCGACGGCGCACAGCATGGCCACGGTGAACAGGAGCACCCAATCGAAATCGCGCGTGGCCGTCATCGAGGACCCCCGTCCGCGACCGCGTTCGCCGCGTCGACGCCGCGCTCCACCCGCGCCGTTTCGTCCTGGAGCGACTCGAAGAAGCGCGCGAAGAAGTCGCGGGCGATGGGCGCGGCGAACTCGCCGCCGTGCCCGCTGTTTTCCACGAGGATCGCGATCGCGATCTCCGGCGCGTCGGCCGGCGCGTAGGCCGTGTACCACGCGTGCGCCTCGCCGTGCGGGTTCTGCGCCGTGCCCGTCTTGCCCGCCGAACGCAGCCAGGCCAGCCGCGTCCAGTACGCCGTGCCGCCGGGGTTCTGCACCACGCCCTCCATGGCGCGCCTGAGGAAGGCGAGCGTGGCGCCGTCGAGTCCCGGCACCCGCTTCTTGGGGTACGCGATCGGCGCCTCTCCCTCGACGTGGTCGACGAAGTGCGGGCGCACCAGGTAGCCGCCGTTGGCCACGGCCGCGCACATCCGCGCCACCTGGAGCACGGTGGTCAGATACTCGCCCTGGCCGATCACGTTGTTCAGCATGTGGCCTTGTGTCCACCCGCCGCGGCCGAACTTGCGGTCGTAGTACTCGCGGTCGGGGATGTTGCCCAGCATTTCCCCGGGAATGTCGAGGCCCGTCCTCTCGCCGAAGCCGAAGGCGCGCGCCGCGGCGGCCAGGAGGTCGGCGTCCATGATCTCGCCCACGCGGTAGAAGTAGACGTCGCACGACTGCACGAGCGCGCTCATGAGATTCATTCCTCCGTGCCCGCCCTCCTGCCAGCACCGAAAGACGCGGTTACCGAAACGTCGCGCGCCGGTGCAATACACGAGCACTTCGCCGGGGTCGATCAATTCGTTAATGAGGATCGCGAACGCGGACACGACCTTGAACGTCGAGGCGGGCGGGTAGCGGGCCTGGCTCAACCGGTTGAACAGCGGCCGTCCTTCGGCCTCGAGCAGCGCGGTGAGGCTGGCCTGCGAGAGACCCGTGGCGAAGCGGTTAGGGTCGTAGGAGGGGATGCTCGCCGCGGCAATGATCGCGCCGTCGTCTACGTCCAGCACGACCGCCGCACCCGCGCTGTACGTGGCCAGCATTCCTTCGAGGTGGCGCTGGAGGTCGACGTCGAGGGTGAGGAAGACGTCGCGGCCGGGGCGCGGCGGCGCGGAAAGTTCCTTGTTCTCCCCCAGGACGGTGCCGGCGGCGTTCACTTCGAGCACGCGCACGCCGTCCTCTCCGCGCAGCCAATCCTCGCACTGCAGCTCCAGGCCGATCTTGCCCACCATGTCGCCCGGGTAGTAGCGCTTCGGAGCCGCCGCGGCCAGCTCCGACTCTCCCACCTCTCCCACGTATCCGAGCATGTGCGCGGCCAACGCGTGTTCCCGGTAGCGGCGCCTCCCCCGCGAGGCGACGCGCATCGGCGGCAGCACGTCCGCGTTCTCGCGCACGAAGGAGATCATGAACTTGTCCGCGTCGGGCACCAGCGGGAAGGGCACGTGCGCGGCCCGCCCGCGCCACGCGTCGAAGCGGCCGAGAATCTTCGCCGTGTCGACGGGCAGGTACGCCGCCAGGGAGGCCGCGGCCGTCTCGACGTCTTGCCGCGAGCGCCACGGCGTGGTCACCTCGAAGTGGAGCACGTTGTCCACCAGCGGCGTGCCCTTGCGATCGCGCAAGAAACCACGCGGTGCCGTCGCCCGCTCGCGCAGGAGCTGGTTGTCGCGGGCGAAACGGTCGTAGCGCTCGTGTCGAACGACCTGCAGCGTGAACAGACGGACGACGACCACCGCGAAGAGCACGACGACGAGCGCGCTCATCGCACGCTGGCGGTCGCGTCCCTGGCGAAGGCTGCGGCTATCCCTCTTTCCCAAACACCCCCACCACCTTGGCGCCCGCGAGCGCGAACACCCTGTCCACGAGCACGCCGAAGAGCGCGGTGTAGACCGCCGACGGAATCGCCGCCGTGACAACGGTGACGAAGGCGCTGCCCACGCGGGGCCAGTGGAAGATCGTCAGGTAGATGACGTCGTGTCCCAGCGCCGACACCGCGAACAGCCCGAAGAGAATCGTGACGCTCTCGGGGAACGTCTTCGTCCCCGCGTCGCCCACGAAGTAGCCCAACAGCGACTTCGTGAGCGCGTTGAGGCCGAGGTGGTCCGGGTTGCCGAGGTCCTGGAGGAGTCCGACGGCGAATCCGAGGAGAGCGCCTCGCACGGAGCCACGGTAGAGCGCAAAGAAGACAACGACGAGGAGCAAGAAGTCCGGGGCGATGGAGCCGAGCGCAATGCGCGGGGCCAGCACCGCCTGCAGGACCAGGAACACGAGCAGCGCGAGCAGGAGGTAGAAATTCCTCACGGCGCGACCTCGAGGATCTCGCGCATGAGCAAGGTATCGGCCTCTTCGTAGAAGATGCTGCGGTCCCAGGGCACCCGCTCGGTCATCACGAACACCTCTTCCAGCGAGGCGAACTTGACCGGGCTGCGCGCGTCGACGCGCAGGCTCAGCCCGTCGTCGTCGGGAGCCGCCCGGGTGACCACGGCGACGGGAAAGCCTTTGGGCACCACGCCCCCGAAGCCGCTCGTCACCAGCGTATCTCCCGGCTGGACGTCCTCCACCGAGTTCACGCCGGTGAGCTCGAAGACGTTGCGTTGGCGCCACTCCAGCACGCCCACTACGCGGCTGCGGCGGTCGACACAGCTCACCGGGCTGTTGCGGCTCGCGATCACGCGGACCCACGAGGTGCCCGAAAACACGCGGTCCAGCCGGCCCACCAGCCCCTGGTAGGAGAACACCGGCATCCGCTCGGCCAGGCCGTCGTCGCTGCCCTTGTCTATCACCAGCACGGTCTGCAGCCGGTCGAGGTTCCGGCCGACGACCTCGGCCGGCACGAGCTGGTAGGACTGGCCCTCCTTGAAATCCGCCAGGCGTCGCAACCGCTCGCGCTCGTCCCGATACTGGAGCAGGTGCTCGCGCTCGAGCATGAGGGTGGCAACCATGCGTTTGAGCCGCAAGTTCTCATCGCGCATCGCCACTACCCCCTCGGCGAACGCCGTCCACTTTTCGATGGGGAGATAGATCGCGCCGAGGGCGCGGCTGGCGACGTCCAATCTCGTTGCACGAGGCAGAGCGAGGAGCGCGATCGATGCGGAGATCAGAACGGCGAGGACGGTCTTGTCCCGATGTTTCCGGATAACCGTCTCGACTAGTTGCATACGTCAGTCGTGACTGCCGTGCATGAGGATGCGATCATACATGTGAAGGTCGTCGAGGACCCGGCCCGCACCCAACACCACGCACAGCAGCGGATCGTCCACCACGTTGATGGGCAGGTTCGTCTCTTCCTTGAGCAGCTTGTCCAGTCCCCGCAGCATCGCTCCCCCGCCCGTCATCACTATGCCGCGGTCGACGATGTCGGCGGCGAGCTCGGGCGGGGTCTTGAGCGCGTCGACGATCTGCGAGATGGGCTCGGAGATCGCATCCCGGATCTCGTTGCTGGTGAGCTTGACGTTCTTGGGGATGCCCGCCACCAGGTCGCGGCCCTTGACCTCCATCTCCAGCTGGGGGTCGACCTTGGTGGCGGTGCCGATCTTGATCTTGATCTGCTCGGCGGTCTGCTCGCCGATGAGCAGGTTGTAGGAACGCTTCACGTAGCTGACGATGGCCTCGTCCAGCTCGTCGCCCCCGACGCGGATGGAGCTGTTGGCGACGATACCGTCCAGCGCGATGACGGCTATCTCCGTCGTCCCGCCGCCGATGTCGATGATCATGTTGCCCGAGGGCTTGTCCACGGGGAGACCTACGCCAATGGCGGCCGCGATGGGCTCGGCGATGAGGAAGACCTCGCGCGCGCCCGCGTGCTCGGCGCTGTCGCGCACGGCGCGCTTCTCTACCTCGGTGATGCCGGAGGGCACGGCGATGACGATGCGCGGTCGCATGAACAGCTTCTTCTTCTGTGACTTCCGAATGAACTCGCGCAGCATCATCTCCGTGATCTGGAAGTCGGCGATCACGCCGTCCTTCATGGGGCGAATGGCCGTTATGTGGTCCGGCGTCTTGCCCAGCATGGCCTTGGCCTCGAGCCCGACGGCGTAGACCTTCTTGGTCGTCTGGTCGATGGCCACCACGGAAGGCTCGTTGAGGACGATGCCGCTGCCCTTGACGAACACGAGCGTGTTCGCCGTGCCCAGGTCGATGGCAACGTCGTTGGCGAAGAAGTTGGCGAGTTTGTAAAACACTGCGCTTTCTTTCCTTTCTAATGCGCTACGGCGGCCGCTCGCTCAGAAGTAACCGCCTTCCTTGAGGCTCTCCCATCGTTCCGCGCCGATGATCACGTGATCCAGCAGCTCGATGCCGATGAGCTCTCCACACCGGGCGAAACGGCGGGTGAACTCGATGTCCTCACGGCTCGGGGTCGGATCCCCTGTGGGATGGTTGTGGACCAGCACGATGGAGGCTGCGCTCGCGGAGATCGCTGGTTTGAGGATCTCCCTCGGATGCACGATCGACGCGTTGAGCGAACCGATCGACACGGTGACGGTTCTGATGATCTGGTTCTTCGTGTTCAGGAAGGCGGCCTTGAAATGCTCCTTGTCGTAATGCTTCATCTCGTCCATGAAGACGCGAGCGACGTCGCCCGGGCTCCGCACCGGCCCACCGTTGCCGCGCGACTCCCTCGCGAAGCGCTTGCCCAGCTCGAACGCCGCCACCAGCTGGCAGGCCCGGGCCAGTCCGACCCCGGGCACGCGCCGCAGTTCGTCGACACCGGCGCGACCCAAGGCGACGAGGTCGCCGAACTCACCCAGCACGCGCAACGAGAGAAAGAGCGATCCCGCGCCGCGCGATCCGCCGCCGAGCACGATCGCCACGAGCTCCTGCAGCGACAGATCCTTCGCGCCCACATGATAGAGCCGCTCGCGCGGCCGGTCATTGGACGGAAGCCCGCCCATCGAGAATGGCGTCGTCACCCCACACACCTCCGCGCGTCACCACCCAAACCCCACGCCGCGGGCAGGCTACCACCGCAGCGGCGGACGTGGCAAGGAGTTTAGCGCTCGGGTGCGAGCCCGGGCAAGGGCTCTTTGCGCGGTTGCCGGCGCCCCGCGACGCTAAGCGAGGAGCCGCACCTGCTCGCGCGCGAAGTCGACCCAGGCGTCTTCCGGGTAGCGCTCGATAAGAACCTCGTAGCATTGGCGCGCCGCGGTCGCCTCTCCGCGCTCGCGCAAGTGGAGGTTCGCCGCCCGCAGGAGGGCAAAGGGCGCCTCCTGGTGGCGCGGGTTGCGGCGCGCGAACAACGCGTAGGCGGTGAGTGCGGCGTCGTGCTTGAGGTTTCGCTCCAGGCCGAAGGCCAGCTCCAGGTGCGGCTCCGGCGAGAGCGTGAAGTCCGGGAATCCGCGCAGCGCTTCCTGGTAGACGTCCTCCGCGCGGCCGCGGTGGCCCTGCCGCAAGAGCAGCTCGCACGCCTTCATGTAGTTGGCCATCGCGCCCACGTGGTCGCCCGTCTGCACCATGACGCGGGCCAGCGCGGCGTGCGCCTCCCCGTCGTCGGGGCGGTGGGCGACGAAGCGGGAGAGCTCGTCCTGCGCGCCGAAGGCCTCGCCCCTGCGCAGGTACCCCCGGGCTTTCATCCAGTGCGACTCGATGCGCCCGGCCCTGAATCCACCCGTCGCCACCACCAGCACGATACCGAAGGCGAAGCCGGCCAGGTGGGTGACGTGGGCGACGTTGGCCGAGGCGCCCTCGAACTGCAGGAGGCTGCGCGAGACCTGGAGCAGCACCCACAGGGCGAGCGCGAAGACCACCGGCACCTCCACGCGCCCCGCCCGCGTGTAGGCCAAAAGCGGCATGAACACCCAGTACGCGATGCGCACGCGGGCCCGGTACAGGCGCACGAGGAAGGCTCCGAGTACGCCCGAGACCGCTCCCGAGGCCCCGATGATGCCGCTCCCAATGGCGAGGACGTGGATATTGTAGGCGCCCTGCACCACGTTGCCCACGAATGCCGAGCCGAGGAAGAGCAGGGCGAAGAGGAAGGGACCGAGCCGGTCTTCGAGGTAGACGCCGAAGAGGAGCAGGTAGACCAGGTTCCCGATCAGGTGCACCCAGCCGAAGTGGAGGAAGGCGGCGGCCACGGCCTCCCGCCACCCGGAGTAGCCGGGGAAATAGATGAAGTTGGTGAAATCGAACGCCGTGGCGCCGCGGAAGTACTTGTTCAGGAGGAAAACGAGGAGGCACACCAGCGAGAAACACACCGTGAGCACGGGAAAGCGGCGCCTCTCCGCGTCGATGCCAACGGGAACGTAGTAGAAGAAGTACATGTATCAACCGCGTTAACGGGCCGGCCGGGGTCGGGGAGGCGGTTGCAAGATTCGCGCCCGCGGGGGCGAAAGAACGAGGGGCCCCCTCCGCGAGGAGGGGGCCCGTCGGTATCAGGCAGGATATGGGTCCGGTCTCGGGCTAGTAGTTGTATGTGGCAGCGATGCGCCCAACCGGTCCCTCATCCTCCGCCGAGAAGGCGCTGTAGCCGGTCAGCCAGTATCCGATGCTGAACGGCGTCTCGTGGGCGAGCTCCATGTCGATGGTCCACTCGGCCACGTTGAAGCCCACGCCCAGGAACCACTCGAACGCGGCGGGGGGCGTCTCGGACAGAACCCACGGAACGAAATAGGCTATGTCGCTCGCACCGTCGGTCTGCTTGATCTCCTTGCCGTCGGCCGACTTCTGCGTGGTCTTTATCATGTGGCGGGCCGCACCGACGCGCGTCGTGAGCCACGAGTTGATCGACGACTCGAGGGCCAACCGAAACGTCGGTAGGTAGGTCCAGGAGATCTCGGCCAGGTCGGTCGGCGCGGGATCCGTGGTGTCGGGCCGCGAGTACTCCCACTTGGCGTTGGCGAACTCGATGGCGAAGATGAGCATGTGGTCCTGGTTGACGTCCATGTTGATGCCCACGCCCAGTTGGAACGCGCTCAACTTGTCACCCTCGGGAGCCGTGAAGTTCCCCGGCGTTCCCGCCCGCTTGAGGCTGTAGTCCGCGGTGATGAACTCGGCCTTCACCGGCACGGTGACCTCGTCGGTCCAGTCATAGAAGAGCCGCCCCGCGATATCGATGGCGTTCTTGCTGTCCCACTCCACGAGCCTCGTCGCGGCCGCGCCCAGCTTGTCCTCGCCACCGGCCATCCCGAAGTTGAACAGGAGATCGGCGGTGATGTCCTCGTTGTTCGTCCAGGTGAAGCCGGCGCCGATCGTCGTCCACGTCCGCGTGCGCGACGAATCCGGCGCGCCGGTCGACTCCCAGCTCGCACGCGAGCGCGTGAAGGCCACGCCGAGCGCCATGTTCTCTCCGATTTCCCATCCGCCGGCCAAGTCGTACGTGTTGATCGGCGTGACCTCGAACGAGCCGTCGCCCAAGTTGCTGGCCCCCGCGCCCGGCGAGATCTCGTTCTGGAACGGATTGATCATCCAGAAACCGTTGTGATCGAGCGCGTTCTCGTTGAGGGTGATGCGGTAGGTGCCCCACTTGCCCTCGTCGCCGCAGGCGTGGTTCCAGCCCAGGCCGCGGCTGTCCGAAAGCGAGCCAGAGCCGGTGTATGTGCCGACCTCGGCGTTCACCTGGTTGGCGTACTGCGGGAGCACGCTGTACCAGCGATAGGCGTTCGAATCGTCGCTCATGTAGTCGCCGGTGTGGGCCAGCGACCGGACGCGGGCCGTCGTCGCAAACGACAACGACGCCGCGACCATCAACACGAGCGTGGAAACAAGAATGATCTTGCTCCAATTCCTAAACATTTCTGACCTCCTCTGGTGGGAACGGATCTTTGGATCAGCCGGAGGTTCCGGCCCATTCCCGTGTCTCTTGTTGTCTCAAGTACAAACGGCCCTCGACCGTTCGGCGAGGCCCGCGTCGCCCCCATCGGGGCGACCCCTATCCTAGCCCGATACCATCACCTCCTTTGCGACAGGAAAACCGATTGGCAACCGGACAGTAGCCTTTCAAATATCTCGAAACTCGGTGCCGCGCCCCGCCTATTCCGGCGCCCGGGCCCGGCCAAAAACCGCCTAAAATAGCTGATTAAAAGGTCTTGAAACTTTGATGGTGGACGTTAGCGCCTCCGGGAAAACCTTGTCAACCGTTTTTCGGCCCGGTCGAGAAGCCCTTCACAAGGGGTCCGGCGATGTCAAGGGCCTCCCTCCGGGGCCAGCGGATCCCGCGTCAGCCGCCAGATGCGGTGCAGGTCGGGCTCGAAGAGGCGGTGCCTGGGGTCCAGCGAGGCGACCCTGACTTGGCCGTG